>DAIPIK010000016.1:0-12420 GCA_036770845.1 Polynucleobacter sp.
CAGAGGGTCAAGCGGTTACTGAAAAAACCCGCCTGCACCTGGATCGTTGCTTAACGTGCCGCAATTGCGAAACCACCTGCCCCAGCGGCGTTCAATACGGTCAGTTGATTGATATTGGGCGCAAATGGGCTGAAGAAAGTACAGCCCCACGCAAATCCAGTGAGCGTCTCACACGCTGGCTGTTAAAGGAAGGTCTAACCCGCCCCGCGCTCTTTAACTCTGCTATGGCCCTGGGCAGATTGATGCGCCCGCTGTTGCCAAGCGAACTCAAACGCAAGGTCCCTATTAACGGCGTCTACACCAATCAAATCAAGACCAACAACACAGTAGCCGTAGCGCCTATCAAGCAGGCAGCGCGCGCTACGATGCTGATTCTAGAAGGCTGCGTACAGCCCGGCATGTTACCCAATATCAATCAAGCGACCCAGCGTGTTTTAGCGCGCCTCGGCGTTGACCTGATTAGCGCGCCGAAGGCAGGCTGTTGCGGCGCGCTCCGCTATCACCTCAATGACCAGGATGGCGGTTTAGATGCGGCGCGGCGCAATATTGATGCATGGTGGCCTTATGTTGATGGCAGCGATCCAGTGAGTGCGATTGTAATGACGGCATCCGGTTGCGGTGTCATGGTGAAAGACTATGGCCATTTACTTGCAGAGGATCCGCACTATGCCGCAAAGGCCAAACGCATCTCTGAGTTGACAAAAGATTTAGCAGAAATTCTGCCGAGCTATACAGATGACTTGGTTGCACTGCTTGGTAGTAATCCAAAATCAGGTGTGGTCTACCACCCACCATGTACTTTGCAACATGGTCAGAAAATTCGCGGCAAAGTAGAAGGCTTATTGGAGAGCATTGGCGTACCCGCTCGCTTGTGCGCTGATAGCCATTTGTGCTGTGGCTCTGCTGGTACTTACTCCGTTTTACAGCCCGCACTTTCTAGCCAATTGCGGCAGCAAAAATTAGACCATTTGCAGCGGGCTTATGAAGACAGTAATGCTACCGCCATTGTTTCTGCCAACATTGGTTGCATCACGCATTTGCAACAAGAAAAAATGCCAGTACTGCATTGGGTTGAGATTGTTGATCAGCTCCTCGTAGATGCCGCGCAAGTTACAGAGTCCGAGGTCGCATGAGGGGAATCGCCGTCAATTTAATCCAGGTCAGAGACCGCATTGAATTAGCTGCCCTCGCCGCTAAACGTGAACCTGAAGAAATTCAATTGATGGCAGTCAGCAAGCTCTTCCCTGCCAGCATGGTAGAAGAGGCAATGCATGCAGGCCAAACGTGTTTTGGCGAAAACTACGTCCAAGAGGGTGTTGAAAAAATACAGAAACTCGCCAAATTACGTCCTTGGCTTGAATGGCATTTTATTGGGCCACTGCAAAGCAACAAAACCAAGGAAGTAGCCCACAATTTTGACTGGGTTGAAAGCATTGATCGTTTAAAAATTGCAGAGCGTTTGTCGGCACAACGCCTAGAGCTACCCGAAATACTGCCCCTGCAAGTCTGTGTGCAAGTCAATGTCAGCAATGAAGAAAGTAAAAGTGGCGTGATCATTGAGGAGGCAGCAGAGTTATGTGATGCGGTTGCGCAATTACCGGGCCTGACCCTACGTGGGCTGATGGCCATACCCGCCCCCAGCACCGACCCTTTAGAGCAACGCGCGGCGTGCGCCAAAATGAAGGCGCTGTTTGTGCAAATTCAGCAAGCCCGCCTGGACGATCGGGGTTACGCCTATTTTGATACCCTATCGATGGGCATGTCCGACGATCTTGAGGCGGCCATTGCCGAGGGCAGTACTTTAGTTCGAGTCGGCACCGCCATCTTTGGTCAGCGCCCGGCCGCTAAGGACTAGTACTATTCTGTTTATGACTGATTCCACTCTCTCCCCTTTAGTCCATACCCATATCACCTTTATTGGCGGTGGCAATATGGGTCGAGCCCTAATTGGTGGTTTGCTGGCTAGCGGCCTCTCTGCCAAGCAAATGACGGTAGTAGAGCCATTTACTGCTACGGCCGAAAAGCTAAAGGCTGATTTTTCCCTAGCCATCGTCAATTCAATCGACCAATTGCAATTCGATTCAAAGCTCGAGCATGTTGTAGTGATGGCTGTGAAGCCACAAGATTTTAAGCAAGTAGCCCTATCGCTAGCCCCCCACTTAAAAACCATCGCTGAAGATCGCTTACTCATCATCAGCATTGCAGCCGGCATTCGGCTCAGCAGTATGGCAAGCTGGTTAGGTCATTCGCGCTGTGTACGCGCCATGCCAAATACCCCCGCCCTCATCGGCATGGGCATTACCGGCTTATGTGCAGACGCCAGCGTTGATGCGCAAGCCTGCTCTATGGCAACGGCACTCTGCAATGCAGTTGGGCAAAGCGTTTGGGTAAGCGATGAGAATTTGATTGATGCCGTTACTGCGCTATCGGGCAGCGGACCTGCCTATGTATTTGCATTTTTAGAGGCGCTACAAAGTGGCGGAGAAAAACTAGGCCTTGATCCAGCAAGTGCCAGAGCCCTCGCTTACGCCACCCTGCAAGGTGCTGCGCAGCTTGCAGTTAATTCGACTGAATCTGCCGGTAGCCTGCGTGAAAAAGTGACCTCCAAGGGGGGTACAACTGCTGCTGCTTTAGCTGTTCTCAAGGAAGAGGATTGGCAAGGGATTTTAGAGGCGGCCCTGGCTGCTGCAGCCAAGCGCGGCAAAGCCATGGGCGATGAGTTAGCCCAATAATCCCAGTACGATCCCCAGAAATAAAAAAGCCCCTAGCCAATTGTTTTGGCGAAATGCCTTAAAGCAAGCCTCCCGTTGCCGGGTGCGCACCAGCGACACATGGTAAATCGCACAGATGAGCGCCCCAACCCAGCCAAACCAGAACAAGTCATTGAGCCCAGCTAAATAAGCAACCCATAAGAGGCTAAATAGCAGCAAGGCATAACAGACTGCAATTGCAATGACATCAAAACGTCCAAAGGTAATGGCAGAGGTACGCAAACCTAATCGTAGATCATCGTCACGATCCACCATGGCATACGCCGTGTCGTAGGCAATCGTCCAAAATAGATTGCCCCCAAATAAAATCCACGCCTCAAGCGGTACCTGATTTTGGCTTGCGGCATAGGCCATCGGAATTCCGAATCCAAAAGCTACGCCCAATACGGCTTGTGGCATGGCAAAAAAACGCTTCGTAAATGGATATACAGCTGCGACGATAATCGCAAAAACTGACAACTGTTTCGTGAGTAAATTCAGTGGCTGAATGAGTCCAAAGGACAATAGGGCAAGGATGGCAGCAATCAAGACTGCTTCTTTACCGCTGATTTGACCACTCGTGATGGGGCGATTTTTAGTGCGCTCAACATGGCGATCAAAATCCCGATCGGCATAATCATTAATGGCGCAACCGGCGCTGCGCATCAAAAAAGTACCGAGCGTAAAAATAATCAACAGCTCCAAGGACGGCATGCCTTGATTGGATAGCCACAAAGCCCAGTAGGTGGGCCACAGCAATAGCAGCGTACCAATCGGCTTATCGAGCCGAATTAAGCGGGCATAAGCATAGAGGCGCTGCAAAATCAGACCAGCCTCGCTCCAGGTAAATCACAGCGCCGAATTGTTTTGGCGAGCTCGACCATCGCTGCTGTACGCGGATAACTTTTACGCCATACCAAACTCACGCGGCGTGTCGGCATGGGTTCCTCAAACGGGATATAACGAATTAAACCTTCGCGTGTTTTGGGATCCGGAATCGAGGTGCGTGGCAAAACGGTAATGCCAATGCCGCCAGCAACCATTTGCCGAATGGTTTCGAGTGAGGAACCCTCAAAGCTGCGTTGCTCCCCAATCGTAGGGCCGGGTCCAAAGCGATTGAGCTCTGGGCATACACCGATAACATGATCCCGAAAGCAATGCCCCGCGCCCAAGAGCAAGGTGTTTTGTTCCTTTAATTCGTCGTGGCCAATCGATTGGCGTTCAGTCCAAGGATGGTCTTTTGGTACGGCCACATAAAATGGCTCGTCATACAACTCGACAACCTCAAGGCCTATCATTGGAAATGGGTCGGCCAAAATAGCGCAGTCGAGTACGCCTTGACGCAGCATTTCTAGTAAACGGACCGTAAAGTTTTCTTCCAAAAATAGTGGGGCATTGGGCATGGACTCACGCGCTACCCTTACAAGGCTGGGTAACAAATAAGGTGCAACGGTATAAATTGCGCCTAGACGCAAGGGGCCCGATAAAGGATCTTGACCGTGCTTTGCCAGGTGCCTGAGCGCATTGGACTCCTCTAAAACACGCTGAGCCTGCTCGACAATCAAGGTCCCTAAGGCGGTCATTGCCACCTCAGCACTGGTTCGCTCAAAAATCTGCGCGCCCAACTCCTCTTCGAGTTTTTTAATAGCAACCGATAAGGTGGGCTGTGAAACATGGCAAGCCTCGGCGGCGCGCCCAAAATGGCGCTCCCGTGCAACCGCAACAATATAGCGAAGTTCAGTTAATGTCATAAATCAATTATCAGGCTTTTAGAAAATCGGCGCGCGATCCGAGCCACCGTTCCAGTTGCTGCTCGACTACCGCAGGGTGTTTTGCCAAAAGGCGCTCCGCTGCCTTCTGGGCTAAATCAATCAGCCAGGCATCGCGTTGCAGGTCTACAAAACGGAGCATGGTATCGCCCGATTGCTTTGCGCCTAAGAGTTCACCGGGACCTCGCAGCGATAAATCCCGCTCCGCAATCACAAAACCATCGGACACCTCACGCAGGGTTTGCAAGCGCTCCTTTGCAGCCGCCGAAAGGGGTTCAGCGTACATCAAAATACAGACCGAGTCGGCCGTGCCGCGCCCCACTCGGCCGCGCAATTGATGAATTTGGGCGTAACCAAATCGCTCTGCATGTTCAATCACCATCAGCGCTGCATTGGGTACATCCACCCCAACCTCAATCACGGTAGTTGCCACCAGCAATTGAATTTGATTGGCCTTAAATGCCGCCATAACAGCAGCCTTCTCTTCTGCCTTTAATCGCCCATGCACCAGGCCTATTTTAAATTGGGGCAAGTGCTGCTCTAACTGCGCATAACTCTCCACCGCAGTTTGCAGTTGCAAGGCATCCGATTCTTCAATTAAGGGACAAACCCAGTAGGCTTGCAAACCTTTACTCAGCCAGTCCTGCAGTCCATTGATGACTTCATCCCGCCGGCTGTGCTTCACCACCTTGGTTGTGATGGGCTTACGTCCCGGCGGCAGCTCATCCACTACAGCCACATCCAGATCGGCATAGTAGGTCATTGCTAAGGTGCGGGGTATTGGGGTTGCGGACATCATCAGCTGATGGCAGTAGAACAATTCAGAGCCGATACGCTGGGATATCTCTAGGCGTTGGCGAACCCCAAAGCGGTGCTGCTCATCAATCACCGCCAAGCCCAACTTCGCAAAGGAGACGCTTTCCTGAATCAAGGCATGGGTACCAATAATCAGTTGCGCAGCACCACTCTCAATGGCTGCATGTGCAGCTTTTTTTTCTTTGGCTTTTAAACTGCCCGATAGCCATACGATCTCCACACCAAGCGGCCCAAACCATTCTTGCATTTTGTTGTAGTGCTGTTCTGCCAGGATTTCAGTGGGGGCCATGACCGCAGCCTGATAACCATGGTCGATTGCTCTCGCTGCGGCGAGTGCCGCAACTACAGTCTTGCCGCTCCCCACATCCCCCTGCAATAAACGGTTCATCGGAAATGCTCGGCTTAGGTCCGACTCAATTTGCGCCCACACCCGCTTTTGCGCGCCCGTTAATTCGAATGGAAGTGCTGCCAACAGCCCTTGCTCAATCGATTGCTGCCCCCCAGTCGATGGACCTCCATGCAGACGAGGTGCATTGCGCTGACGGCGCAGTGCATGGGCCTGCTTTAGCGATAGCTGCTGCGCCAATAATTCTTCAAACTGCACGCGTCGCCATGCTGGGTGGGTTCGCTCCATTAGCGCGGCAGTATCGGCATCTGCCGGTGGGTTGTGCAGGTAGTGAATGGCATCGTGCAAAGGCATCCACTCGCCCCGCGGTAAGAGATCAGCAGTCACAGTTGCGGGAATCAGCTCGGCCAGAAATTGCTTAATGTCAGTTGATCGCAAGGCCTGCTGCACTGCCTTGCGAATGGCCGCTTGAGTCACACCCTCACTAGCGGGATAGACCGGAGTCAAACTTGCTGGCAAGGGCGCATCGGGCGGAACTGCTTTGACGCTAGGATGAACCATCTCGGGGCCCGCATAGCCATCGCGTACCTCACCACGAACGCGAAGATGAGCACCCACAGCCATTTGCTTTTGCTGACTTGGGTAAAAATTGAGAAAGCGCAACTGCAATACAGCGCTGTCGTCTTCCATTGTGACTACCAACTGGCGTCGCGGCCGAAACAGCACCTGACTGCGTATCACTTTCCCTTGGGTCTGAACTGCGCTAAATGACCCTTTAATTAATGCGTCTTCGATGCTGTACAGCGCAGTCTCGTCCTCGTAGCGGCTTGGAAGATGCAATGCGAGTGCAATGGGGCTACTTAAGCCCATTTTTTCGAGTGCATTTGGTGGTCGGGGTTTCGTCATGGTTAGAATTCCAACTTCGATGGTAACGCTATGCAACTCTCCGACTTCAATTACGACCTTCCGCCCGAGCTAATTGCTCAGCACCCCCTTGCCAATCGCTCCGACAGCCGCTTGTTGGAGGTGGCTAGCAACGGCATACACGACCGCGCATTTGTCGATATCAGCCAAATTGCTAGGCCTGGCGATTTATTCATCTTTAATGATACGAAGGTAATCCCGGCAAGGCTATATGGTCAGAAAGAAACCGGGGGGCAAGTTGAGCTCTTAATTGAGCGCATCACTGGTGAAAACCGAGCCTGGGTTCAAATTCGGGCATCGAAGACACCCAAGGTCGGCAGCCGAATCCACATTCAGAATAAGCTTAGCGAACAGATTGATGTCGAGATCCTGCAGCGTATGGACCGCTTTTATGAAATTGCTTTTCAGCAAAACGTATTGGAATTACTCGATCGCTTTGGTGAACTGCCCCTGCCGCACTACATTGAGCACCAAGCGGATCGCGACGATGCTGAGCGCTACCAAACTGTTTTAGCAAGCAATCCGGGCGCAGTAGCAGCGCCTACGGCAGGCCTGCACTTTGATGATTTGGTTTTGGGGCAGCTGGCTAACAACGGGGTGGAACGAGCGACCATCACTTTGCACGTTGGCGCAGGGACCTTCACACCAGTTCACTCCGAAGATTTAAGTCAGCATAAAATGCATCACGAGTGGTACAGCATCCCCGCAAAAACCATCGAAGCTATTGCCCAAACCAAACAAAGGGGTGGGCGCGTGATTGCCGTTGGCACTACCAGCTTGCGCACGCTCGAGAGCTATGCCCTGAATCAAGAGCTCACTGGGGATACCAATTTATTTATTACCCCTGGTTTTGAATTCAAAATAGTAGATGCCTTGGTAACGAACTTTCACTTACCCAAGTCCACTTTGCTCATGTTAGTCAGCGCCTTTGCCGGCATGGATACCATTCGGGAGGCCTATCGGCATGCGATTGCAGAGCGCTACCGCTTTTTCAGTTATGGTGATGCCATGTTCCTGAATCGATCCGCTTAAACTAGCCCAATGACGTCACCCATTCAATTTGAGTTAATCAAGCGTGATTCGCAAAGCTTGGCGCGACTCGGCAGGCTTGATCTGCCCCACGGTAGTGTGCAAACGCCCATCTTTATGCCGGTCGGGACCTACGGCACGGTGAAGGCCATGACCCCGCGCGATCTTGAAGAGGCCAAGGCGCAAATTATTTTGGGCAATACCTTTCATTTGTGGCTGCGACCTGGGCTCGATGTCATCGCAAAACACGGTGGACTGCATCGCTTTATGGCGTGGGATAAACCCATCTTGACTGACTCAGGAGGCTTTCAGGTATTTAGCCTAGGCGCACTGCGAAAAATTTCAGAGGAAGGCGTGACCTTTGCTTCGCCCATTAATGGCGATAAGTTATTTATGTCGCCCGAAGTCTCGATGGAGATTCAGGCGGTGCTCAATAGTGACATTGCCATGCAATTCGATGAGTGCACTCCCTACGAGACCCACGGTCAGGCCACCACCGAAAAAGCAGCGCGGCAATCACTAGAGCTTTCCCTGCGCTGGGGCGCCCGTTCGCTCAAGCGCTTTCGGGAACTCAACACCGGTAACGGTCTTTTTGGGATTGTTCAGGGCGGGATGTTTGAGTCCTTGCGTGAAGCCTCCTTAGCCGAAGTAAGTAGGCAGGGATTTGATGGCATTGCCATTGGCGGCCTTTCGGTAGGGGAGCCCAAACCCGAGTTTGAGCGGATTTTGGCCTTTACCGCCCCCAAGCTTCCAGAAAAAGCCCCTCACTATTTAATGGGTGTTGGCACCCCTGAAGACCTCATGCTCGGGGTTAGTAATGGCATCGACATGTTTGATTGCGTGATGCCCACCCGCAATGCCCGCAATGGCTGGCTCTTTACCCGCTTTGGCGATTTGAAGCTGCGCAACAGTGGCTATAAGGACGATGACCGCCCAGTAGACCCGACTTGCACCTGCTATACCTGCCAGCGCTTTACCCGGTCCTATCTCAATCACCTGCAAAAAGCCAATGAAATTCTGGGGGCGCAGCTCAATACCATCCACAATTTGTCCTACTACATAGGGCTAATGACTGAAATCCGGGAAGCCCTAGCAAAGGACCGCTTTAGCGCCTATCGCGAGCAGTTTTATGCCGATCGGCAACGTGGCGTCGAACCAGGCCAGGATTAGGCTTCAAATCCCCCAAGCGGTTTAGAATTGCACCTTAGCCGATCTTTCTGGCTTTTTAATTAGGGTTCTATATGGAGGCTTTGAATATGTGGATTAGTAATGCATTTGCTCAAACTGGCACAGGCTCGGATAGCGGCGGCCTAATGGGTTTCTTACCCATCCTTTTGATGTTTGTGGTGCTGTACTTCATCATGATTCGCCCACAAATGAAGCGTCAAAAAGAAACGCGCCTCATGCTCGAAGCATTGGCAGTTGGCGATGAAGTCATTACCATCGGCGGAATTCTCGGCAAGGTCACTGCAATGAAAGACCAAAACGTGACCGTTGAAATTGCAGCAGGCACCGAAGTGATCATGCAAAAAGGCGCTATCACCATGGTTTTACCCAAGGGTAGCCTCAAAGCTGCTTAAGCTTATTTTCAGTATTA
Organism: Polynucleobacter sp.; assembly: GCA_036770845.1. Lineage (GTDB taxonomy): Bacteria > Pseudomonadota > Gammaproteobacteria > Burkholderiales > Burkholderiaceae > Polynucleobacter. The sequence goes on from DAIPIK010000016.1 coordinate 9,232, forward strand.
GCGCCATCGAGACACTATGAACCGTTACCCGCTCTGGAAGTACCTTGTAATTGGTGTTGCGCTCCTGATTGGTGCGCTCTACTCCTTACCCAATATTTTTGGAGAGGCTCCAGCGGTTCAGGTCTCGGCAGCCAAGCCAACCGTCAAGGTTGAACTGGCAACGCAAGCGCGTGTTGAAAAAATATTAGCCGATGCCTCGATTCCAAGTACAGGAATGTTTTTTGAGCGTACCGGCAATGTGGGGTCGGTGAAGATTCGTTTTGATAGTACCGACATTCAGCTGCGAGCGAAGGATTTGTTGCAGCAAAAACTGAATTCCGATCCAAATGATCCCAGCTTTACAGTTGCTTTAAATTTACTCTCCAACACACCCCATTGGCTCAGCTCCATCAATGCGATGCCAATGCCGCTTGGCCTCGATCTGCGGGGTGGCGTGTATTTCTTACTTCAAGTCGATATGCAGGGCGCAGTGCAGAAAAAAGTCTTGGCAATTGCGGGCGACATTCGCAGTCAATTGCGTGAAAAGAACATTCGCCATCAAGGCATTGAACGCGGCAATGAATCCATCACCATTCAGTTTGGCAGCACCGAAGAAGCAGAAAAAGCCAAAACACTGCTGACTGCGTCACAAATGGATTTGACCTGGCAGCTGAGTGCGCAAGCCAGTGGCGCTCGCCTGCTTGGCCAATTTAAACCAAGCTCGCTCAAAGAAGTGCAAGACAGTGCGGTTAAGCAAAACATCACCACTCTCAATAAGCGCGTCAATGAATTGGCCGTAAAAGAGCCAGTGATTCAGCAGCAAGGTGCCGATCGCATCATCGTGCAATTACCTGGTGTACAAGACACTGCTCGTGCCAAAGACATTATTGGTCGCACTGCCACCCTCGAGTCGCGCTTAGCGGATCCGCTAGTCTCTACTATCGCAGTCGGCGATCCCGTTCCTCCCGGTATGGATGTCTTCCGCTTTGGCGAAGGCCGTCTAGGTGTATTTAAGAAGTCGGTTATTTTTAGTGGCGATCGCATTACCGATGCGAGTGCTGGCTTTGATCAAAATCAACGCCCCTCGGTCAATATCTCATTGGATGCGGCCGGCGGCCGTGTGATGCAAGAGGTCACCCGTGAAAACATTGGTAAGCCGATGGGCATGATTTTGTTTGAAAAAGGCAAAGGCGAAGTACTTACGATTGCCACCATTCAAAGCGAGTTTGGTTCCAAGTTTCAGATTACGGGTCAACCCACTACTGAAAGTGCCAACGACCTTGCCTTGCTGTTGCGCGCAGGCTCGCTGGCAGCGCCAATGGAAATCATTGAAGAGCGCACCATTGGTCCTAGCCTAGGCGCTGAGAACATTGAGAAGGGCTTTACCTCACTCATCTTTGGCTTTGTTGCAATCGCCGTCTTCATGATTGCTTACTACATGCTGTTTGGCCTTTTCTCGGTCACCGCCCTGGCAGTCAACATTGTGCTGCTGATTTCGCTTTTGTCGATGCTGCAGGCGACCTTAAGCCTACCTGGTATTGCGGCGATGGCCTTGGCACTGGGTATGGCAATTGACTCAAACGTGCTGATTAACGAGCGCATTCGGGAAGAATTGCGTCAAGGTGTTGCCCCCAGCACTGCAATTGCGATTGGCTTTGATAAGGCCTGGGCAACTATTTTGGACTCCAATATCACCACCTTGATTGCAGGCTTGGCATTACTGGCCTTTGGCTCTGGGCCCATCAAGGGGTTTGCGGTGGTGCATTGCTTGGGTATTTTGACCTCAATGTTCTCAGCGGTCTTTTTCTCGCGCGGCATAGTCAATCTTTGGTACGGCAGAAAAAAGAAGTTACAGAAAATTTCAATTGGCCAGGTTTGGGTCGCGAAGGAGAAATAAGCCATGGAATTTTTCCGCATCCGCAAAGACATCCCCTTCATGCGCCATGCATTGATGCTCAATGCATTTTCACTGATTACTTTTTTTGCGTCGGTGTTTTTCCTTTGGCAAAACGGCCTTCATCTCTCGATCGAATTCACCGGTGGTACGGTCATGGAAGTGAGTTACCAGCAAACTGCGCCACTCGATTCGATTCGCAAGAAAGTGGAAAAGCTCGGCTATACCGATACCCAGATCCAGAACTTTGGCAGCTCGCGGGACATCATTATTCGCCTGCCTTTGCAGAAAGACGCTGAGGGAAAAAACATTTCCTCTGCAGATCAAAGCTTAGTGGTCATGAAAGCCCTGCTAGAGGACGGCACAGAAGCCAAATTGCAACGCGTTGAATTTGTCGGCCCTCAGGTGGGCAAAGAATTAGCGATTGATGGCTTAAAGGCCCTTACCTTCGTGGTGATTGGCATCATGATTTACCTCTCGTTCCGCTTTGAGTGGAAATTTGCGGTTGCCGGCATCATCGCCAACTTGCATGATGTGATCATTATCTTGGGCTTTTTTGCTTTCTTCCAATGGGAATTCTCACTCTCGGTATTGGCTGCGGTCTTAGCGGTACTAGGCTACTCAGTCAATGAGTCAGTGGTTATTTTTGACCGCATACGCGAGAACTTCCGTAAGTACCGAAAGATGACTACCCCTGAAGTGATTGATAACGCAATTACCAGCACCATTAGCCGTACTGTCATCACGCACGGCAGTACCCAGATGATGGTATTGGCGATGCTCTTATTTGGTGGGCCCACCCTCTTTTACTTTGCGCTGGCCCTCACCATCGGTATTTTGTTTGGTATTTACTCGTCGGTATTCGTGGCCGCTGCAATTGCAATGTGGCTCGGAATTAAGCGTGAAGACTTAATCAAGAACGATAAAAAGCCAGACGATCCGACACGCAAAGAAGATCCCAACTACGGCGCTACCGTTTAAGTCGTTCGTCTTTTGAGTGCGGCCATGATTCTGGTGGTCGCGCCCCGATAATTTGCGGCGTACTGTAGAGCCGCTTCCCGCATTGCTTGGCGCTGCTGCTGATCTTGCAGAATGCGACTCATCGCACCGGCCAATGTCGTTACCAGTGATCCACTGTTCCCAACCCGTATTGCAGCGCCGCAGTCAATTGCATCTTGGCTTGCCTGCTGAAAATTAAAGGTGTGTTCTCCTAGCAGGACAGGGCAACCGGCAGCACAGGCTTCAATCAAGTTTTGACCGCCCAGTGGCATCAGGCTTCCACCCATCACGACCAGCTCAGAGGCGCTGTAATACAA
>DAIPIK010000017.1:0-12361 GCA_036770845.1 Polynucleobacter sp.
ATTTCAGCAAAGCGGGAATTATTCGATGCCGCCTTAACCCGAATCCAATCGGGTTTTTTGAGGACTTGCTCGATCGGTACAATCTTGATCGGAATGCGTGCCGTCTTTTCGGCCGACTTCTGCTTTCGCAGGGGGTCGTACTCTGGGGCCGATTGCACCTCAATACTGGATTTATCTACTGTCATGGTTTCCTATATGCACTGCGCATCAGGTAATTGGGGTTAGCTGCTCTTGCAGCTGACTGACCAGGCGCTGAGCGACCGATGCCATATTGTCTTCGATCCCTAATGTTCTCATATCTACCGTGCGTAATCCCGCATAGCCACAAGGGTGGATTTGCTGGAACGGCGCCAAATCCATATTCACATTGAGGGCAAGGCCATGATAGGAACAGTGCCGCGTTACTTTTAAGCCCAATGCTGCGATCTTAGCGCCATGCCACTCGGATCCACCCTGAAACGATGGCGCAATATAGATGCCAGGGGCTCCAGCCTCGCGAACTGCTGGCAATCCATACTCGGCTAAGGTATCCATGACCGCCTGCTCAATCCGATAAACAAACTCTTTGACATGCAAGCCATAGCGGCGAAGATCTAACAATAGATAAACGACGAGCTGACCGGGGCCGTGATAGGTAATCTGCCCGCCCCGATCTACCTGAACCAATGGAATGGTGCCATCCGCAGCGTGCAAGTTAGCAGGATCGCCTGCGAGTCCCAGTGTAAAAACGGGGGGATGTTCTAGGACCCAAATTTCGTCTAGGGTCGATGCAGTGCGCTCTTTAGTAAACAAACGCATGGCTTCATACGTTGTTACATAATCCACTACGCCAAGCTGCCGAATGGCTATAGTCATGCCATCTCAACTAGAGAACAATGCTAACGAGGGGATGGGTTGATAAGGTGCGATAAAGCTCATCCAGTTGCTCGCGGCTGGTTGCGTTAATGCAAAGCGTCAGCCCCATATATTTACCATTTTGAGATGGCCGTTTCTCGATAGTTTGCTCGTCGAAAACAGGATCAAACTGTTTAGCAATATGAACCATGGCTGGTAAAAATTCAGGGGCGTCTTTCCCCATGACCTTAATCGGAAAAATAGAGGGATACTCAATCAGTGATTTTTCTTCCATAGCCCTTACCCTTGATGCGGCCAAGCTGGCTGACCTAGCCACTCGCCCAAAATAATATTCCGAATGCAATGCAATTTACGGTGAAAAAAATGATCTGCGCCCGGCACCACTTGGATGGTTAGCTCTTGTGGTCTAGCCCAATCAAATACGTTCGCCAAGGGAATGGTCTCGTCGAGTTCACCATGAATCAGGATCGTATCTTTAGGCACATCCAGCAATTCCCATTTGCCTGCAGCACTGCCCACCATAACAAAGCGTTCTGCAGGGCGGCCTAAATCGGCCAAAGCCTTAATCAAATGGCTGCCGACAAAACTACCAAACGAGAAGCCTGCAACCACCAGAGGCAAGTTCGCAGTTGAATTAGTCCAGATGTACTGCTCGGTTAACTCATTATTCATCCATGTATGTGGGTGACGCATCCAATCCGATACATGCAGTAAGTCGGCCAATTCGCCAACACCCTCATCATGGATACCTGCTGTACCACCAACCCCCCGAAAATTAGGGCGCACGCTAACATAGCCCAATTGATTAAATGCCCGAGCAATCGTTTGTGCAACCTTGTTATCCATGGTGCCGCCCAGCAAAGGATGTGGATGAGCAACCAGAGCAAGACCGCGCACCATAAAACTGGGATCACTTTTGAGCTGATCAGGTAAGTCGATTGCCATTTCAATTGGGCCAACGATGCCATCAATTGAAATCACTTGGGTACGGCTATTCATGCATGAGTCTTTTTAGAAGAAGAAAGATTAAGCAGCCAGCAAACGTTCAACAGATTTGCCTTTAATTAAATGGGATTGAATGATTTCTTCAATATCATCCGTATCAATAAAGGTATACCAGATACCCTCTGGGTATATCACCATCACCGGCCCGAGGTTGCATGCATCAAGGCAACCCGCTTTATTGACGCGAATCTTGCCTGCACCAGAAAGCCCGAGCTCTTTAATGCGATTTTTGGCGTAGGTAAATAGTTCGAACGCGTTATGCTGGGCACAGCAATTCTCGCCATTGCTGCGTTCATTGAGACAAAAGAAGAGGTGGTGTTTAAATGGCATATAAAAATTATATCGGTCGTTTCGTTATTCGGGTAACGAACTGATTTTGCAACACCCAAGCCATTGCAAATGGGAGCCAAAGGAATGAGGCCCATTTCATCAGATCATTGAAATGAAGGAGGCGGCCTTGAAACCATGCTTTTAAGGTCAAGGCAAAATAGGGATTGTCTGGAAAGAAGTTAACTAGTACGAGCATGGCCGCCAAGCAACTGAGGCCGATCCATAAGCGGTAATTGCCGCCCAAGCGCATTGCCCCCAGTAGTAAAGCGCTCCCAACCAACATGCCCCAAATGGCACCCGTAGTCAGCCAAGCCAAGCTAAATTCCCCGCCAAACTGCAAACCCGTGAAGAGGCTCTTAATCAACACCGAAGCGCCGAGCAAACTCATGAGTAATCGCCATTGCGGCGCTTTGGCTCGCATTCCGAGGGAGAGGATCAGCCCAACACCAAGCCAGCAGCTGGCGGTGATTAGGCCCTCGCGTAGCATCTGATTCATGACTAAGGTTCCCCAATCTGCTGCGCCGATGAGTTGTCGCCATGCTCCCATGCCAAGCCATGCACTTTGGGGATAAATTTGTGCCCACGGAAATAGGATAAATAAGGTTGCCGCGCCCCAGTTGAGCCCAAACCACGCATCAAATTGCCGCCGCAGGGCACTGCCCGATAGCATTTGGGGTCCCAGCGGTACCGCCAATAGAGCGCCAATAAAACCACCCAGCACATTGGCCCACCAGTCAGTTTGGCTAGGGATTCGGGTGGGAAGCCAAGTTTGTAAACTTTCTACACCCGCGGCAAGTAGCACGCAGCACACCATGGCAATCGACAAAGCGATAAATCGGCGCCAGCGCGGAAAGACAGCACACACCAACAAAAATCCCAAGGGGATGTATGCCAACACATTGGCTACGACATCAAATAAAGGAATAAACCGCGGTAAAGGGGCTGAAATCCAAGCAGTCCCTTTAACCCCATTTTGAAAATAAAAATCAAATGGATTGAGGCTGGTGTAAATAATCAACAAACCATAGATTAAGGCCATGGCTCGCGCCAGCGGCATGGCCTGTAATGGCCATACCAATTTACGCGGACGGGGATTTTGCCCTGATTCTGCTGACATCCTGCAATTTTAGGTCAGACCTTTCTACAATAGTGAAATGAACGGAAACTGCATCCTCGAGCGCGTCGCTGAGACACGGTCCACCAACGATGACCTCATGGCACGGTGGCGCGCTGGCACGCTGATCGACCCGGTTGCCCGCCTGAGCAAAAAACAGACCCATGGCAAAGGGCGTGCTGGCAGAACTTGGTATGCCAATGGCGATGACTCACTGTCTTTCTCCTTAGCATTCCCTTTTCATAAAAGCCCTGCCGCATTAAGTGGTCTTAGCTTGGTTGCTGGCTTGGCAGTCATTGAAGGTATCTGCAGCGCGCTCAACACAAGTGAACGCGCTCTGTATCAGCAAGGACTCCGATTGAAATGGCCCAATGACATTGTGATCGGTCATGCAAAGCTGGGTGGTATCTTGATTGAGGGCGGTCAAACTGCGCCCACTGAACCAAGCTGGATGATTATTGGAGTTGGTCTTAATGTGCGCTCCCATATCAGCGATGCCGCTGAATTAAAAGCCATTCACTCCGGTCCCATTGGCGGACTAGACCAAGTATTAATGCAAGGGCAGGCGCTACCTGATCAGGATTACATTTGGCTTAACCTAGTCAACGCGTTTGAGCGCCTATGCACTGAGTTTGATCAACATGGCTTTGACCCTTTTATAGAGCGGTGGTCGGATTGGGATGCCTATCAAGGTGAGCCTGTTTTTACAAGCCTACTCGGAGAGAAAAAGATTGAAGGCGTAGCATCCGGCATTGACCATACTGGGGCATATCAAATTCAAACGGGCCATGCGATGGTTGCGATTCATGCTGGCGACGTATCACTACGCAGGCAAGCATGAGCCTATACCTCCTGTTTGATGTCGGCAATACCCGCCTGAAATGGGCCGCGGTAGAGTCGGAGCAAAATCCAATCGACCGCAATAAAAAACTTTGGCTTTACTCTGGAGCCATCGATACCCAATTACTGCTTTCCCCAGAGCACTGCGCTGAATTAGCGCATTACATTTTGCAAACCATCCCAAGGCCTGATGCAATTGGCGTGTGCTGCGTTGCGGCTGAAGAATGTGCCACCAACCTCAAGCAGTTGTTTACGCAGTGGCAAGATGTGGCCTGGTTTCGCTTATATGGAAACTCCAATTTTGATGGTCTACGTTCGCGCTACACAGAACCTGCACAGCTTGGCGCCGATCGGTGGGCCGGTCTAATTGCAGCCCGCACTTTATCGAGCGGTAATAGCGTCATTGTCAACGCCGGCACCGCCACTACGATTGATTTTCTGGGCGCCAATGGCATTCACCACGGCGGCTGGATTATTCCTGGCTTAGGCTTAATGCAATCGAGTTTAGAGTTCCATACCGCAAGGCTTCCGGCTACCAGCGAGGCGGAGCAGGTTGATGGATTTGGGTTATCGACGGATGCGGCCATTTATAAGGGCTGCCTTGCTGCCCAAGTGGGTGCAATTCATGAAGCATTGCAAGTCGCTAACGAAATGCATCAGCCGATTGATCGTATTTGGATTGATGGCGGGAATGCAAAAAACATCGCTGCCGAACTAAAGCACCATAGCCCCTCTCAGGCCATTTCGATTGAGGCCATTAATGGCCTTGTGCTGCGCGGACTTTGGTCTTGGATACGCCAAGAGTTACGCTAACTCACTCGCTGCGAATGCGTCCAAGTAGGCTCGTTGTTGAGCGCTCATAAATAAAAGGAATGGCCAGCGCGCTTCCACCCCAGCTTTTAACCAGCTGAGATTCCTCTAGTGTGTCGATCGCGTAATCACCGCCCTTGACATAGATCTCAGGTCGCACGCGTTTAAGTAACTCAACAGGCGTTTTCTCTGAAAACAGCACCACCAAATCAACACTCGCTAATGCGGCCAACAGGGCCTGCCGATCTGCCTCAGAATTGATCGGCCTATCATCGCCCTTGCCCAGCATTTTCACTGAGGCGTCGGTGTTCACACCCACTACCAGACTACCGCCCAGCTTGCGTGCTTGATCTAAATAACTGGCATGGCCGCGATGCAAGATATCAAAGACGCCATTCGTAAATACGATCGGGCGGGCAAGCGTAGCTAGCGCCGCAGCTAAGTTTTCTGCATGGCATATTTTTGACTCAAAACTGGGTTTGTTTGGAATAGTCATAGCGCTCTATTATCAACCTAAATGGTTTCAATATTTTTTAACAAGGTGATGGCATGTTGCTGAATCTGTTTTTTTTCCGCGTCGTCAATCCGCTTTAAGTTTGCAGTCATTAGGCGAGTACGTGGATTTTTTTCAAACTCAGGCTGGTGGTTCATTAAGAAATTCCAATACAAGGTGGTGAACGGGCATGCATTCTCACCCACACGCACATCGGGTTTATATGGGCAATGGCTGCAGTAATTACTCATGCGCTTAATGTAAGCGCCACTGGAAATATACGGCTTACTGGTGAAGCGTCCGCCATTAGCAAACAAAGCCATACCAGCGACGTTGGGTAATTCAGCCCACTCCACGGCATCCACATAAACCGCCAAGAACCAGCTACTCACTGCCTGCGGCGAAAGGCCGGCCAATAAGGAAAAGTTGCCCATCACCATCAGGCGCTGAATGTGGTGGGCATAGCCATACTCCAGCGTTTGTCCAACTACATCGGCCATGCAGGCCATCTTCGTTTTGCCGGTCCAATACCATGCAGGTAACTCGCGCTTATATCCAAAGTAGTTCGCGGTTCCCATCTTGGGCATATCAAGCCAATAGACCCCACGAATAAATTCGCGCCAACCCAGAATTTGCCGAATCAAGCCTTCCGCTGCCGCGAGACTAGCCTCACCTGCGCGCCATGCCGCCTCTACACGCTCAATGACCTCGCGTGGATTAATCAACTTTAAATTCAGGCTAGAGGATAAGACCGAATGCCAGCCAAACGGGGTATCGGTCCACATTGCATCTTCGTATTGACCAAAATGCACAAGCCTTGCATCAATGAAACGATCCAAGGCCAATAAGGCTTGCTGACGGGTGACAGGCCACAAAAAGCGCTGGAGGCTACCGGGGTGCACCTGAAAGCGCTCCTCCACCAAGGCAAGCACGTCTTTTGTGACGGCATCGGGCTCAAAAAACTCGGGTGGATCGATTAAGCCCGGGCCCTTTTTGGGATAACTGGATCGGTTTTCTGCATCGTAATTCCATTGACCACCCTCCGGCTCACCCGCCTTGTCCAGCAGAACGCCGTGCTTTTTTCGCATCTGGCGGTAAAAGAACTCCATACGCAATTCTTTCTTTACTCCCGCCCAGGCCTTAAATTCCTCTAAATCGCATAAAAAATGCGTATCGCTTGTAATGTGCAGCGGGATATCCATCGCGGTACATGCTGCTGTAATGTCGCCCCAAACGCGCCATTCTCCAGGCTCAACGCAATGGACTGAAGCAGGCTTGTAGTGCTCGATGGCTTCTTTTAAAGCATCCCCCAGCGCGGTAGCAGGATTGTCCTCCATGGATTGATAGTGAACGCGCGCACCCGACTTCCTTAAGGCAGCAGCAAAATGGCGCATTGCGGATAAAAACAGGGCAATTCGTGCCTTATGGCTCCAAACCCAGGCGGCCTCACCAGCAGACTCAATCATCAATACCGCATCCTGCTGCCAATCGGCGTTTTGCAGAACTGGGCTGTCCAGGTTCAGTTGATCACCCAAAACCAATATGAGATTACGGGTTGTTTGAGTACCCTCTGACCTTTTAGCTAATGGCATTTTTTTGACCATAAACCATCTTAACTGGAATGACTTAGACTGGAGTCCTGTTCTTTTTTTGCTTGATTCATTTATGCGGCATTTATTCCTTGTAGCGGCCTGTTGGCTGGGATTTTCCTTCAGTACTGCGGTCATTGCTCAGACTGCCGCCCCTGCCTGTAGCCCCCTTCTTTCCCATACTTTTTTACGCCTGCAAGATGAGGTTCCCCAAAACTTATGCCAGTACCAGGGGAAAGTAATTATGGTGGTCAATACTGCCAGTTACTGTGGCTTTACTGGACAATACGACGACCTTGAAAAAATTTATTCTAAGTACCAACAAAAGGGATTTGTCGTTTTAGGATTTCCATCGAATGACTTCGGTCAGCAAGAGCCTGGCACGAATAAGCAAATTGCGGAATTTTGTAAAAACACCTATGACGTCAAGTTTCCGATGTTTACGAAATCGAATGTGTCAGGTAAAAATCCGAATCCCTTATTCAAGACGCTGATTGAAAAAACGGGCACAACTCCCAAGTGGAATTTTTACAAATACCTGATTGATCGCAATGGCAATGTAGTGGAGGCATATGGCAGTCTCTCGAATCCCAGCGGCAGAACCATAACGTCCCACGTTGAGAAGTTGCTACAAGGCAAGCAATAATGGCTAAAAAACGCATTGCCATTATTGGTGCTGGCATCTCGGGCTTAGGCTGTGCTTACCGCATGCGTCAGCATCCTGATTTTGATATCACGATTTACGAGGCAGACAAGCACATTGGCGGTCACAGCAATACGGTTGATATCACCATTGATACGCCGAGCGGGCCAGTTCAGCAAGCTGTTGATACTGGCTTCTTGGTCTTTAATCGCCGTACCTATCCGCGCCTGGTACGCTTATTTGAAGAATTGAACGTACCCATTTTTCCTTCCGAGATGTCATTTTCTGTAAAGCTCGAATCGACTCCTCCACTGGAGTGGGCTGGAAATGATCTCAATTCTTTTTTTGGTCAACGGCGCAATTTACTCCGCCCTTCTTTTTGGAAAATGGCGCGTGACATCATGCGCTTTAATGCGCTTGCTACTACGCTGGCTTTAAGTCAGGAGTCAAGCGATCCGCGCCTAAGTAAAGCATCAATCCAAGAAGAAAGCATTGCAGACTTTCTAGATCGCCATGCTTTTGGTAAGCCTTTTCGGGATTGGTATTTTTTACCCATGATTGGCGCGATTTGGTCATGCTCTGTGGATCAAATGCTGGAATTTCCGATCCAAACCATGGCGCGTTTTTGCCATAACCATGGGCTCTTAAAAATACAGGATCGACCACAGTGGCTTACGGTACAAGGTGGTTCACGCGAATACGTGAAACGCTTGGTTAGCGCCCTTGATCAGTGCGGCGTTCATTGGGTGCGTGAAGCAGTGACATCGATTCAATTACCTACTAATGGCAAACAGCAAGCAATTGAGGTCATTAGTGCGAGTGGGTCTGCGCAGTTTGATGAGATTGTGATGGCCTGCCATAGCGATCAAAGCCTTCAACTGCTAAGTGGCATTGATTCAGCGAGTCAATCGATTCTGAGCGCAATTCCCTATCAGCCCAATCGGGCCATCTTGCATACCGATGCCTCTTTTTTGCCAGAGCGTAAACGCTGCTGGGCTGCCTGGAATTACACGGCGCAAGCTAAGAATGCCGACGTGACTGAAGATACGGTTAGCGTCAGTTATCTGATCAATCTTCTTCAGCCCCTTCCTCCAGCACTGAAAGACATTCCGATCATCGTCACCTTGAATCCACTGCGTGAGCCAGACCCTAGCAAGGTATTCCGGGAGATTCGGTATGCGCACCCTGTATTTGATATGCGCGCCACGGATGCGCAAGCGGGATTGCCTCTGATCCAGGGTAAGTCATCGATTTGGTATTGCGGCGCATGGACTGGGTACGGATTTCACGAGGATGGTTTGCGCTCTGGTGAGACGGTTGCTGAAGCAATTCTGGAGCGCAGTAAGCATCCCGCGAGCATTCCTACTTCTCCGGTAGAGGTCAATGTTACCAATTGATTTAACGCCGAAACTCAATTTCGGCGTTGTTCAACACCGCCGCTTTCGTCCCGCAAAAAACGCATTCGCCTATTCGGTATTTACGATCAGCGTTCCAATGCGTGAGCGGCGACGTAATCCAGCTTTACTTCGTCAGCATGGTCTAGGCGACAATCGATTTCGCTTCTTTTCATTTTTTGATAAGGACCATGGTTGTGGCGATGCAGATAGTTTGGCTTGGGCCGAACAACTTTTAGCTTCTCATGGCATTGCGCATCCCGATGGCGAAATCTGGTTGCAAACCTTTCCACGGGTTTTGGCCTACGTCTTTAATCCTGTGAGTTTTTGGATCTGTACCAAACCCAACGGGGAGGTCCGTGCCGTCATCGCTGAAGTCAACAATACGTTTGGGGAGCGTCACTGCTACCTCTTGAGCAAAGACTCCGGTGCATCACTGCATTCGGGAGAAACCCTGACAACGAATAAGGTCTTTCATGTGTCGCCCTTTTGCGATGTCAGCGGTGAATACCGCTTCCGCTTCCTCTTTCCCCAAGAAAGCCAATCCGGACGGAACACCGTCAACCGCATTGAGCTCCACGAGGATGGGCAGCCCTTAATTCATACCAGCATTAGCGGTGAAGCGCACCCGCTGACGCGCACTTCCCTGTATTTTTCGATATTGCGATATCCTCTCATGAGCATTGGAGTAATTGGACGAATTCATTGGCAGGCACTCAAGCTTTGGGCCAAAGGCGTCCCGTTTTACTCCAAACCAAAACCGCCGGACTTTGAAGTTAGTAGATGAATCGACCTGGACAATCCCTTCTATCGCGATTAAGTTTTTCACGCTCTGCCGATCGACAGAAAGCCCAATCGATTCCGCTGGCCGCAAGAACTTTTCTGGCCTTACTAAGCAACGTTAAATCTGGCCATTTAGCGCTCACCTTGCCAGACGGTAGAACCGAATACTTTGGCTCCAGCAGCGACGATTTGCATGCTGACTTACATATCCTGGATTGGACTGTTTTTAAAGACGTTCTAAAACATGGCGACATTGGTTTTGCCGAGAGCTACATTCGTGGCCAATGGAACACATCTAACTTAAAAGCCATATTAGAGATAGCGATCCGTAATCGTACCCTCCTCGAAAAAGCAATCTATGGCAGTTGGTTTGGCTCCTTGTTCTACCGCTTTAAACATCGGCTGCGCAATAACTCGAAATCGGGTAGTCGCAAAAATATTCATGCGCACTATGACTTAGGCAACCCCTTCTATTCTCTATGGCTTGATCCCAGCATGACCTATTCCAGCGCATGGTTTGGTGGTGATCTTCAACTCCCATTGGCTCAGGCGCAATCCAATAAGTACCGGCGTATTTTGTCTGCCATCGATGCCACCCCAGGAAAACGGATTCTGGAAATTGGCTGTGGCTGGGGCGGCTTTATTGAAGAGGCAGCGCTAGCCGGTTGTCACGTAGCGGGCCTTACTTTGTCCCATGAACAAAAGAAGTTTGCCGAAGAACGTCTTGCACAACAAGGCCTTGCTTCTGAGATTCGGTTTCAGGACTATCGCGATTGCAAAGAGCAGTTCGATGGCATTGCCTCCATCGAAATGTTTGAGGCGGTGGGTGAAAACCATTGGGAGCAGTATTTCAAGACGATTGCATCCTCCCTTAATCCCGGCGGCAAAGCCTGCATTCAAACCATTGTGATTGCCGAAGAATTATTTGAGCGCTATCGAAGTAGCACGGACTTTATTCAGCAATACGTTTTCCCAGGCGGCATGTTGCCATCAAAATCAGCCTTTAAAGAATATGCGGCTCGGGCTGGCTTGCGGATTGAAGATGAATTTGCATTTGGTAATGATTACGCAAAAACACTGTGCATTTGGTATGAGTCGTTTAATCAACAGCTAGACCAAGTTAGCCAACTGGGGTTTGATGAAGCCTTCATTCGGCTCTGGAATTTTTACCTCATGTACTGTGCTGCCGGCTTTTCAGAGCGCAACATCGATGTGGTGCAATTCACCCTGGTTCACGATCACATTAGCGGAGATAGCTTACGCCCATGAAACAAGTTGGCATGCAGGACTTCGCCGGAAAACGCGTATGGGTGATTGGTGCCACCAGTGGAATTGGTGAAGCCTGCGCAATCGCGCTATTCGCAGCCGGCGCATCGGTTGCACTATCTGGACGTCGACTGCAAAATCTTCAAGCGGTTGCAGGGCATGCCAAGCCGAACCAAAGTTTGATATTGCCCTTAGATGTGACCGAGCCTAAGGCAATTCAGGAGTCCTACCAAAAGCTCATACAGGAATGGGGTCAGCTCGATCTGTTGTTGTTCGTTTCTGGGATTTACATACCGCTGCGTGCCGATAACTTTGAAATGGCGTCGGCCGAGAAAACCATCAATGCCAATGTATTGGGTCCGATGCGCGCCGTTGCTGCGGTCTTGCCTAATATGCTAGTGCGGCACAGCGGCCATATCGCCATCGTGGGTAGCGTAGCCGGCTACAGCGGTCTACCTAAGGCTTTAGCTTATGGGCCCAGCAAAGCGGCCATGATTAACTTTTGCGAAACCCTCTTTTATGACTTGCAGCCTAAAGGCATTGGGGTGCACATGATTTCTCCGGGCTTTGTAAAGACCGAGGCCACCGCGCAAAATGACTTTGAAATGCCCGCCTTAATTAGTTCTGAAGAGGCGGCCAAACATATTTTGGATGGCATACGTGAAGGTGAGTTTGATATCCATTTCCCGAAACGGTTTTCTGGATTCTTAAAGTTTTTACGCTTACTGCCTTACCCCATTTACTTCTGGATACTACGGCGTTTTGTCAAAATTTAACGCCGAGCATAGCACTCCGTCGTTTATTTGTAATTCTCTTTTCTGACCTTATCGACCAAGTGATCCATCACCGCGATGGCTTTTGCGCGAGTACCGGCAATCGAAGGTGAAGTAATGTACTTTCCTTGAATTGCGACAGTAGGAACGCCGTCAATGCGATATGCGTCGCCCATCTGCCGTGCGGCCCTTGCTTTTGAAACTACCGCAAATGAACGGTATGCGGCCAAGAATGCATTGCGATCCACACCCTGACTTGCAACCCAATCTGCGATGTCATTTTCATTAAGAAGGCGCTTGTTTTCCCGATGCATGGCAAACATCACCTTGGAATTCAGATTACTTTTGCCTAGGGCTTCGAGCGCATAAAATAATTGGCTGTGCGGCATCAGCTCCTCACGAAAGGCAATCGGCACCTGACGAAATACCACGTCTTTGGCTTGGCGCTTTTCCCATGCCATGATTT
>DAIPIK010000018.1:0-11785 GCA_036770845.1 Polynucleobacter sp.
TACCAACGCGATCGAGTGGCGTGACCTTCTGACCTAAACGCGTGCCATCGGCTTCAGTGTATTCCCAAGAATGGCAACCCGCTTCGATGCGCTGTTGTTCGTGATATTCCCTAACCCGGCTTGCAGCAATATCCAATGCATTTTTTTGCTCGTGCGGTAACTGCAGATAAGCCTGCTCGAGTTCACCGCGCGCAATTTCTAAGTCAGCAACACTGCTTGCAGTATTGGCACTACTCAATCGATCAAAGCGCTTGGTGTAGTCGAGTACCGCTGCATCACCGCGTGCTTTGACATCGGCCAAAATGCCCGCCACTACAGCATCAATGGCATTGTCATCTGCGCTAGGCAAAGACAAGCTGGCCATCAGCGTAGCTTTAAAGTTGGCATCGCTGCTATTTAAACGCTTGATCTTCATTGAGCCTGACATGGGTATTACTTCAGCTGCTCAAAAAAGGGCTGAAGCTGGGCACGCTTGCGCTTATACGATGCCTGGTTAACCACGAGGCGTGCACTGATATCGGCAATCGCCTCTACCTCAACCAAGCCATTGGCTTTTAAAGTATTACCCGTCGACACTAAATCAACAATCGCATCTGCCAAACCGACCAAGGGAGCAAGCTCCATCGATCCATACAAATGAATCGTATCGATGTGCACCCCTTTATTGGCAAAGTGCTCGCGTGCGCAGTTCACGTACTTAGTGGCTACCTTCAGACGCGATCCTTGACGAACTGCTTCGGCGTAATCAAAACCAGCACGCACGGCTACCGACATACGGCATTTAGCAATACCAAGGTCAAACGGTACATAAAGACCATCTGTGCCTTTTTCCATTAAGACATCCAAACCAGCCACCCCAAAATCGGCACCGCCAAACTGCACATAGGTTGGTACATCGGAGGCGCGCACAATAATCAAGCGGACATCGGGGTTCGAGGTCTCAATAATGAGCTTGCGTGACTTTTCAGGATCCTCCAGCGGCCGAATGCCGATCTTGGACAGAATCGCTGTTGTCTCTTCGAAGATACGGCCCTTGGAGAGGGCGAGGGTTAATTTCATGGAACTATTATTTCACGCGCTCGATGTTTGCGCCCAATTGGGTTAATTTTTGCTCCATACGGTCATAACCACGGTCTAAGTGGTAAATCCGATCAACAATCGTCTCCCCCTGAGCCGCAAGACCGGCAATCACAAGGCTAGCGGATGCCCGAAGATCGGTTGCCATGACCGTCGCGCCCGACAAGGCTTCAACCCCCTGAGTAATAGCGGTATTGCCCTCAATCGCAATATCGGCACCCAAGCGGTTGAGCTCTTGCACGTGCATAAAGCGGTTCTCGAAAATGGTTTCGGTAATGGTCGAGCTGCCTTGTGCAATTGCATTCACGCTCATGAGCTGTGCCTGCATATCGGTTGGGAAGGCGGGATACTCCGAGGTACGAAAGTTCACCGCCTTTGGACGTCCCTGCATCTTGGCCCGAATCCAATCGGCTCCAGTCTCTACTTCCAATCCCACTTCACGCAATTTAACCAACACTGCATCCAAGGTATCGGGGCGGCAGTGTTTTACCAGCACATCGCCGCCGGCTGCAGCCACGGCGCACAAGAAAGTGCCGGCCTCAATTCGGTCTGGGATAACGCTATGCTCTGCGCCATGCAGCGCATCTACTCCGTTGATGATGAGCTTATCGCTGCCAATGCCAGTAATCTTGGCGCCCATTTTGACGAGCAGTTCAGCCAAATCACTCACCTCGGGTTCGCGCGCGGCGTTCTCCAAAGTGGTTGTTCCCTTGGCCAATGTTGCTGCCATTAAGAGGTTTTCGGTGCCCGTGACGGTAATCATGTCCGTCAGAATCGATGTGCCCTGCAAGCGCTCTGCTTTGGCTTCAATATTACCGCCCTTGATTTTCATGGAAGCGCCCATCGCCTTTAAACCCTTGATGTGTTGATCAACTGGTCTGGCACCAATCGCACACCCACCCGGCAAAGAAACCGTTGCCTTACCGAGGCGCGCTAACAAGGGGCCCAAAACCAAGATCGATGCGCGCATGGTCTTAACAATGTCATACGTGGCCTCAAAGCTAGTGATATTGGCCGCATTTAAGATCAAGTGGGTACGATTGTCCGGATTGGGGAAATCCACTTGGACACCCATGTTTTTAAGCAACTTGAGCATGGTGCGCACATCCTGCAGATCAGGTACATTGCGCAACTCGATCGGCTCCTTACTTAAAAGGCATGCACACAAAATCGGTAGGGCTGCATTTTTGGCCCCCGCTATCAGCACTTCACCTTGCAAAGGCGTGCCGCCAATCATTTTCAACTTATCCATTGCGCTTTATTTTCATTTTGTTGCTTCGTACTTCATGCACATTGCTACTGACTTATTAGCCCGATTTTTCTGCAAACTCAGCTGGAGTAAATGCCTTAATCGATAAGGCATGCACTTCCGCTTTCATGCGATCACCCAGTGCGGCATACACCAATTGATGGCGCTGAATCAGGCGCTTGCCTTCAAACTCGGCACTAACCACCGTTGCATAAAAATGCTGGCCATCGCCCTCTACCGCAATGTGGCTACAAGCAATACCTTGCTGAATATAGGACTGTATTTGTTCTGGGGTTGGGAACATCTGCTACTCCATAAAGTAAAGCAATTGAATTCTGCTTAATGCCGTAATTTATATCCAGTTTTAAGCATGTGCAATGCGGCCAATGAGACTGCGAAGAAAAATCCACTCACGATAGCAAAGCTCATCCACGGGGAAACATCCGACACACCAAAAAAGCCATACCGAAATCCGTCAATCATATAAAAGAAGGGATTGAAATGCGATACCGTTTGCCAAACAGGCGGCAAGGTATGAATCGAGTAGAAGACGCCCGATAACATCGTCGCGGGCATGATTAAGAAGTTCTGAAAAGCAGCCAGTTGATCAAACTTATCGGCCCAGATGCCAGCTACCAAACCCATGCTACCTAAAATGGCTGCGCCTAGAAAAGCAAAAATGATAATCCAAATCGGGTATTCAAAACTAGGTTGTACAAACCAAGCGGTAATTAAGAAAACGCCCAAGCCAACCACCACGCCCCGCACCACCGCAGCCAGCACATAGGCCGCATAAAACTCTAGATTACTCAAGGGGGCCAATAGAACAAAAACCAAATTACCGGTGATCTTGGATTGAATTAGTGAAGACGAGGTATTCGCAAATGCATTTTGCAACAGGCTCATCAT
Source organism: Polynucleobacter sp. (assembly GCA_036770845.1). Classification (GTDB taxonomy): domain Bacteria; phylum Pseudomonadota; class Gammaproteobacteria; order Burkholderiales; family Burkholderiaceae; genus Polynucleobacter. The sequence goes on from DAIPIK010000018.1 coordinate 3,236, forward strand.
CACGAGGCCCGGTATCAGGAAAGCGGTATAGCTGAGGTGACCATACATCTCCACCTTGCCTTCCAGTACGTGGCCAAAGATCAAGAGATACAGTACTGCGGTCAAGACGGGCGCGGCTACCGTCTGAAACGCGACCTTATAAAAGCGCTTTACCTCTTTACGCAGCAGCGTCGGAAAGCCACTGCCATAGTCAAATGGGGCATGCTTCATGCGGGATTTCCAGACATGATGTGAACAAAAACATCTTCCAAATCAGTCTCCTCGCCATTTTGCTTCTTTGTGCCGCCAAAGCGAGAAAGCAAATTGGCCGTGGTATCTAAAGCCACCACCTTCCCTTGCTTTAGCATCGCAATGCGCTGACACAAGGCCTCAGCCTCTTCTAAATAATGGGTAGTCAATACGATGGTGTGCCCATCATGATTTAATCTGCTAATAAACTGCCACAGGGATTGGCGCAACTCGACATCCACTCCTGCCGTTGGCTCATCTAGAACGATCACCGGCGGACGATGTACCAGGGCTTGCGCAACTAGGACACGGCGTTTCATGCCGCCCGAGAGGGAGCGCATATTGCTATCGGCTTTTCCAGTCAAATCTAAGTTAGCCATAATCTCATCGATCCACGCATCGTTATTGCGAATCCCAAAGTAACCCGACTGAAAGCGTAAGGTTTCGCGTACCGTAAAGAAAGGGTCAAAAACCAATTCTTGTGGCACTACACCCAGCATGCGACGCGCTTCGCGGTGGGTCGACTGCACATCAACGCCCATAATCGAAGCGCTGCCATGATCAGGCTTACACAGCCCCGCCAAAATGGAGATGAGGGTTGTTTTGCCAGCGCCGTTGGGGCCGAGAAGACCAAAGAACTCGCCTTCATGGATCTGAAGGGAAACGTCGTCTAAGGCTTGTAAGACGCCATACTGCTTTGATATTCCTTTAATCGAGATTGCTGAAGTCATGCTGTTGGCGTGCCCAACAACTCAGCAACGCCATAAACCTGGGCCAGCACACATAATTTTGGCGGTGGACTTACTAGGATCAGTTCACGCTGACCCTGTCGTAATTTTTTTTGCCATTCGATCAGGACGGCAAGTGCGCTGGAATCAAAATCACTTAGTGCAGCGCAATCCACTTTCTCCAGTTGCGCTAGATCGCGCAGTCCATCTGCCTCGACTGATAGGGCATTTTGCTGGGTTAAGGTAGATGGCAGGGTGTACGGCATAGCTCACTCGTTAATTACTAGGCCGAGCAGAGGCCAGCATCTTATTGCGCTCTTTCAAAAACGCGATTAGGCCATCAATGCCATTTTGATTAATTTGGTTTGTAAATTGATTACGGTAGTTCTCTACCAGCCAAACGCCCAAAACGTTGATGTCATAGACCCTCCAGCCGGCGGGTGTTTTTTCTAAACGGTAATCGAGGGGGATGGGGTCGCCGCGGCCCAGCACTACTGTGCGCACGATTACTTCAGTATCGGTTGGCGCTGCACGCAAGGCTTTGTATTGAACCGTTTGATCGCGTACCTGGCTTAATGCGCCCGAGTAGGTACGAATCAATAGGGTTTTGAATTCTGTAATCAGCTGTGCTTGCTGCTCAGGTGTGGCCTTTCTCCAATTGGGACCCATCGACATCTCGGTGGTGCGCCGCATGTCGGTATACGGCACAATTTTCTTCTCGACTAGATCGACTACGCGTGCAATATTGCCTTTCTGAATTTCAGGATCGGCCTTAATCGAGGCCATCACCTCGCTCACAATGCTGCGAATTAATCCGTTCGGGGTGGATTCATCGATAGGGGCATTTTGCGCACTTGCGGGATTTACAAACCAGATTGCAGTCAGTGCAGTGCAAATAGAAATGGCGTGGCGGATTTTCATGTTCTGTATGGGCTCGTGTTTATTGCTGCGCTCTATCAATCAATACGATCTATTTTAGCCCCTTCTGGAGCCCCCAGTAATCTGACCTTGAGGTAAATTAATTACTCGTACGGATTTTGGAAGGGGCGAGTAGTGTCTTCATCGTCATCACCTGCCTTACTTTGTTCAATTTGGTACTGACGACGCTGAATATACCCATCCCGCACAAAGGAGTACTTATCAATCGCTGCACCCTCTAGGAGATCGCCTGCCTGGTAGTAATTATTTCGGGCATTCACGATACGTAAGCCAGTCAGGCTATTTCGCAAGGCGACATCCGGCAATAAGCGTAGTAAATAATCAGACTCTATGTCAGCAGCCGTTCCAAATGTATCGCGTACCGAGCTCGGCCCAAAGAATGGCAATACAACATAGGGTCCTGATGGAATTCCCCACACGCCAAAGGTTTGCCCAAAATCGGCTTTGTGTTTTGGTAGACCCCCAGGCGTGGCCATATCAATTAAGCCGCCCAATCCAAAAACAGTGTTCACGACTACGCGCATCAAACCCTTGGCTGCTAAACCTGGATTGCCCTGCAGCAATTGATTCAGTGCGCTGTAAATGTCGTTGTAATTGCCAAAAAAATTGTTGATGCCGTCACGCGCTACCGAGGGCACTACATAGCGGTAACCGGTAGTTACTGGCTTGAGAACGTAAGTGTCTAAACCTTCATTGAAACTAAATACAGAACGGTTAAATGACTCCCACGGGTCTTGCGCCGATGGCTGTGTGCCCGCCGGAATAGTGGCGCATCCAATCATGCTGACGGAAAGTACAGCGATAAAAACGCGCCTGATGGCGCGCTTCATGGCGCAGTGGGGCCAAAAAATCACTTTTTAGCGCTTTCATCTTTACCGCCATCAGCCGCCTTGTTATACAAAAATTGGCTGATGAGATTTTCGAGAACAACGGCCGATTGGGTTTGCGTAATCATATTGCCCTGTGCCAACATTTGATCCGAGCCCCCGGCCTCGAGCCCAACGTATTGCTCACCCAGTAGGCCGGAAGTCAAAATCTTTGCGGACGAGTCTTTCGGAAACTGATAGTTACGCTCTAGGGTCATCGTAACGGTTGCTTGGTAGGTAGTGTCATCAAAGCGAATATCCGCAATGCGACCAACAACCACGCCAGCGCTTTTGACAGGTGCTCGTGGCTTTAAGCCGCCAATATTGTCAAAACGAGCAGTAATCGTATAGGTAGGCTGAAACGATACGGCATTCATATTGCCGACTTTGAGAGCCAAAAAGAGAGCCGCCAATAAGCCAATGGCAACAAATATTCCGACCCAGACATCAATGGCACTTTTTCTCATATGGACCTCAGTTTAATCCTTCTGCATTTCATCATTAGTTAGAGAACATCAAGGCAGTCAGCAAGAAATCCAATGCCAAAACCGCCAAGGATGAAATCACGACCGTGCGGGTGGTCGCCTGGGATACCCCTTCTGGCGTTGGTTTGGCCTCAAACCCTTGATAGAGGGCAATAAACGTCACCACAACACCAAATACAACGCTCTTTATTAAGCCATTACCAATATCCGAGAAGAGATCAACGCCCCCCTGCATTTGCGACCAAAACGCACCGGAGTCAACGCCAATCAACGGCACGCCCACAAAGTAACCGCCAACTACACCAACCGCAGTAAAGATCGTTGCCAAAATCGGCATGGAAATAATGCCAGCCCATAGGCGTGGAGCTACCACACGGCTTAAAGGATCAACGGCCATCATCTCCATCGCGCTCAGTTGTTCACCTGCTTTCATAAGCCCAATTTCTGCGGTCAGCGAAGTGCCTGCCCTACCCGCAAACAGGAGCGCAGTAATAACGGGGCCCAGCTCACGCGTGAGCGACAAGGCAACTAGTAAACCCAATGCTTGTTCTGAGCCATAGCGATTCAAGGTGTAGTAGCCCTGCAAGCCCAGCACAAAGCCAACAAATAAACCCGAGACCGCAATAATCACAAAGGAGTGATTGCCAATAAAAAGGATTTGATCAGAGACCAAGCGTGGGCGCTTTAATAGCGGAGCTGAGCGCGCTATGACCGCGATGAACATACGCGTTGCATGCCCGAGACTAACAATATTGCTGCGGATAAAAAATCCAAGATCGCCAAGCAAATCAATGGTTTTACGTACGATCATCGCGCGCTTACCTCAACAGCAAAATCATCCAAGAGGTCTGCGCCCGGATAATGAAATGGCACCGGTCCATCGGGAGAGGCATCCAAGAACTGGCGCACAAATGGGTCGCTTGAACGATTCAGCTCATCGGGCGTACCTTGGGCGCCAATGCGCCCATTGGCAATAAAGTACACGTAATCTGCAATCGCAAACGTTTCTTCGACGTCGTGGGTCACCAAAATACTCGTAGCGCCAAGTGCGGTATTCAGATCCCGAATCAAACGCGCTGTAATACCTAGCGCAATTGGATCCAAACCGGCAAACGGCTCGTCATACATGATGAGCGGGGGATCGAGTGCAATTGCTCGCGCCAGTGCCACCCGCCTTGCCATACCGCCCGAGATTTGACCGGGCATCAAATCGCGTGCGCCACGCAAGCCCACTGCATTGAGTTTCATGAGTACAAGGCTACGTAACAAATCCTCGCTGAGGTTGGTATGCTCGCGCAGCGGAAAAGCGACGTTTTCAAATACGCTGAGGTCCGTAAACAGAGCGCCAAACTGGAATAGCATGCCCATGCGTCTGCGGGCCTGCATCAACTCCGCACTGCTCATTTGACCAACGTTACTGCCTTCGAATAAGACCTTACCTTCGGTTGTGGTGACTTGGCCGCCAATTAAACGCAGGACGGTCGTTTTGCCACAACCCGAGCCGCCCATGACCGCAACTACTTTACCCCGGCGAAACTCCATATTGAGGCCAGATAGAATCTGGCGCTCACCCGGCGCATAGGAAAAGTTAACGTCCTGAATCGAGACAACAACATCATCTTTGCTGGTTTGGCTTTGCGGAGATTCAGATTGATTCAATGCGCGTCTTTATAAATGATGGTCAGTTGTTCGATTTTAGAGCGGCAATACCGATGAGCCCATCAAATACGAATCCACTGCATGCGCACACTGACGGCCTTCCCGAATCGCCCAGACCACTAAAGACTGGCCCCGACGCATATCGCCGGCAGCAAATACCTTCGCTACATTGGTTTGGTAGGCTTTTTGACCTTCAACGTGGGCCTTCGCATTACCGCGCGCATCTTTATCGACGCCAAATGCATTCAGGACTTGCTGGGCGGGAGACACAAAGCCCATGGCCAAGAGAACGAGGTCGGCCTTGATCTCAAACTCCGAGTTTGGCACTTCCGCCATCTTTCCGCCTTGCCACTCCAAGCGAACACCAATCAGCTTTTCAACCTTGCCGTTTTTGCCCTCAAAGCGTTTTGTGCCTACCGACCAATCCCGCTCACAGCCTTCTTCATGGGATGAGGAGGTACGCAACTTAGTCGGCCAGTACGGCCAAACCAAGGGTTTGTTCTCTTCTTCGGGGGGCTGGGGTAACAATTCAAATTGGGTCACGTGATTCGCGCCATGGCGATTCGACGTGCCAACGCAATCGGAACCGGTATCACCGCCGCCAATCACCACAACGTGCTTACCTGTTGCGCGAATGCCATTTTGCAAATCGCCAGCAACTTCTTTATTTTGCGGAATCAAGAATTCCAGAGCGTAATGAATGCCCTCGAGTTCGCGCCCAGGAACTGGTAAATCGCGAGGCTGCTCTGCACCGCCGCTAATGATGACAGCATCAAAATCTTTCATTAACTGCTCTGGCGTGACTGTCTTGCTGGAATAGTTTTTGACTTCCGCGCCCATTGCCTCTTTGCCAACATAAACGCCGGTAGCAAAGGTAACCCCTTCGGCTTGCATTTGCTCAACGCGGCGGTCAATCAGCCACTTTTCCATTTTGAAGTCAGGAATGCCATAGCGCAGCAAGCCGCCAACCCGATCATTCTTCTCATATACGGTGACATCGTGACCGGCGCGTGCCAACTGTTGCGCTGCAGCCATACCAGCAGGGCCTGATCCGACAATCGCTACTTTTTTGCCTGTTTTCGTTTTGGCTGGCATTGGCTTAACCCAACCATTTTCCCAAGCCTTATCAATGATGGCATGTTCAATCGATTTGATGCCAACGGCATCCCGATTGATGCCTAATGTGCAGGCAGACTCACATGGAGCCGGGCAAATGCGGCCAGTAAATTCTGGGAAGTTATTGGTGGAATGCAGCACTTCAATGGCGTTTTTCCAATCGCCCTGAAATACCAGCTCATTAAAGTCCGGAATGATGTTGTTGACTGGGCAGCCGTTATTGCAAAACGGAATGCCGCAATCCATGCAGCGCGCGCTCTGCACTTTAGCCTCATCATCGCTGAGTGCCGCAACAAACTCCTTGTAGTGGTGTAAGCGCGTGACCGGGGCCTCGTAGGTTTCCTTAACGCGCTCAAACTCCATAAATCCAGTGACCTTACCCATCTCAACTACTCCTTCAATATCGTGTTGTTACTTAAGCAATCGCTTTTGCATTGGTTTGCGCTTTTTCCCAAAGCTCACCCAAAGCCCGTTTGTATTCGGTGGGGTGAACTTTAATAAAGCGCGCACGTGCCCGATCCCAGTCGGCGAGCAGGGCCTTCGCACGCTCGGAACCGGTATGCCGGAAATGACGCTCAATCAAGGCTTTTAAAATATGCTCATCGCTGAGGCGCTGACCGCCATCCTTCACATCGATTGGCGCATGCCATTGCGATTCAGGAATGCTCGCGACCTGCTCCGCATGGGGTAGCACTTTCTCTAAAGTGGCCATACTGGTATTGCAACGCTTTGCGAACAAACCATCTTCGTCGTACACATACGCAACGCCACCGCTCATGCCGGCTGCAAAGTTGCGGCCCGTTTCACCTAGAACGACAACCGTACCGCCGGTCATGTATTCACAACCGTGATCGCCGGTACCCTCGACGACCGCCGTAGCACCCGAATTGCGCACAGCAAAACGCTCGCCAGCTACGCCATTAAAGAAGGCTTCGCCGCCAATTGCGCCGTATAAAACGGTATTGCCGACAATGATGTTCTTCGCCGTATCGCCGCGGAACTCATGCGGTGCGCGCACGATGACACGTCCACCCGACAAGCCTTTACCAACATAATCATTGGCATCGCCTACGAGATCCAAGGTAACTCCGTGCGCCAAGAATGCCGCAAAACTTTGGCCTGCTGTGCCATTGAGCTGAATGTGAATCGTGTCGTCTGGCAAACCAGCATGGCCATAACGCTGGGCGATTTCACCGGAGAGCATTGCACCAACCGTACGGTTCACGTTCTTCACGGGAACAATAAAGGACACTTTCTCACCGCGCTCTAAAGCTGGCTCGCTCTTTTCAATCAGAATATGGTCAAGAGCATTGCTCAGGCCATGGTCCTGCGTGAGGACTTGATAGCGTGGCACATCGGCCGGCACAGCAGGGATTGCAAAAATCTTACTGAAATCCAGTCCGTGGGTTTTCCAGTTATCAATGCCCTTGCGGGTATCGAGCAAATCAACTCGGCCAATCAGATCATCAAACTTACGTATGCCTAATTGGGCCATGATTTCGCGTGCCTCTTCTGCAACAAAGAAGAAGAAGTTAACCACGTGCTCTGGCTTGCCCGCAAACTTTTTACGCAGCTCCGGATCTTGCGTGGCAACACCAACTGGGCAGGTATTCAAATGGCACTTGCGCATCATGATGCAACCTTCCACTACTAGTGGTGCAGTAGCAAAACCAAATTCATCCGCGCCAAGTAAGGCGCCAATCACCACATCACGACCGGTTTTCATTTGACCGTCGGCCTGCACCCGAATACGGCTACGTAAACGATTGAGTACCAAGGTTTGCTGGGTTTCAGCAAGGCCAAGCTCCCATGGGGAACCCGCATGCTTAATTGATGAAAGCGGCGACGCACCGGTACCACCATCATGCCCTGCAATTACAACGTGATCGGCTTTGGCTTTCGCAACACCAGCAGCCACCGTACCTACGCCAACTTCTGAAACGAGCTTAACGGACACATCGGCTTTAGGATTGACGTTTTTGAGATCATGAATCAGCTGCGCAATGTCTTCAATCGAATAAATGTCATGGTGCGGAGGCGGAGAAATCAAACCAACGCCGGGTACCGAGAAACGCAACTTACCAATGTAATCCGATACCTTGCTACCGGGCAGCTGACCGCCCTCACCGGGTTTTGCACCTTGCGCCATTTTAATTTGCAACTGATCTGCTGAGCGCAGGTATTCGGTCGTTACACCAAAGCGACCCGATGCCACCTGCTTGATTTTTGAGCGTAAGGAATCACCGTCTTCCAATGGAATATTGGCTTCCACCACATCGCTACCCAGAATGCTCGCAAGACTTTCGCCCTTACGAATCGGAATACCTTTCAGTTCGTTTTTATAGCGATTGGGATCTTCACCGCCTTCGCCCGTGTTGGACTTACCGCCAATGCGGTTCATGGCAATTGCTAAGGTTGCATGCGCTTCTGTTGAGATTGAACCCAAGGACATCGCGCCCGTTGCAAAGCGCTTAACGATCTCTTTAGCAGGCTCCACTTCATCGAGCGGAATGGCTTTAGCGGGATCCA
>DAIPIK010000019.1:0-11731 GCA_036770845.1 Polynucleobacter sp.
ATTTGGTTGAAACCGCACAAACACAGAAGGCCCCAATTCAGCGCTTAGTCGATCACGTCAGCGCGATCTTTGTGCCAGCAGTGATCGGCATTGCAATCGCTACTGGCCTTGTTACCGGACTCCTGATTGGTGACGTTAGCGAAGCCATCTTAAGGGCGGTATCGGTGATGGTCATTGCGTGTCCGTGTGCATTGGGCTTAGCAACTCCGGCAGCCATCATGGCCGGCACTGGGGTTGCAGCACGCGCTGGCATCTTGATTAAAGATCCGCAGGTATTGGAGTTGGCCCACCGCATTCAACTCGTCGCATTTGATAAAACCGGCACCCTGACTGAAGGCAAACCCACCCTACTCTCAATCGATACAAGCCCGGGATTAACGCAGGAGGTTGTACTTGCCTTGGCAGCTGGACTGCAAATGGGCAGTGAACATCCCCTCGCAAAGGCAGTACTCGAAGATGCAAAGCTGCGCAGCATCGCTCCTGTCATCTGCACTCAAATGCAGGCCATTCCTGGGGTGGGGATTGAAGGCAGGCCACTGACGGGTGAATGGCAAGGGCAATTACTGCGACTGCAAAGCCTTGCCTCACTCGAATCCCACCCGCAGTACGGTGACTTATGCCTACAAGCGAATCCCTTATTTTTGGCCGGTCATAGCATCTCTGTATTAACTGCAACACCCCAAGCAGATCAGTCAACAATACCCCTCGCGATATTTGCTTTTGGTGATGCTTTAAAAGACCAAGCCGGCAACGCAGTAAAGCAGTTACACGCCATGGGAATTCAGACGGTGATGCTATCGGGTGACAATAATGCAGCTGCGAAGAAGGTAGGCGAGCGCATCGGTATTGACACGGTCTATGCGCAAGTTATTCCGGCAGATAAGGCGGGCTGGATCGAACGCTTAAAGCGTAATGCGGCAGGTGAGCGGCAATGGGTTGCCATGGTTGGCGATGGCATTAATGACGCGCCCGCACTTGCCGTGGCGGATGTCGGTATGGCTATGGCCACTGGTACCGATGTGGCTATGCAAGCTGCTGGCATCACATTAATGCACGGTAATCCCAGTTTGGTGGCTAGCGCAATTGATGTATCAAAGCGCACCTGGAACAAGATTCGTCAAAACTTATTTTGGGCCTTTGCATTTAATGTTATTGGCATTCCTTTGGCAGCCTTGGGTTACTTGACGCCCGCGATTGCCGGAAGTGCAATGGCCTTATCGAGTCTATTTGTACTGAGTAACGCTTTACTGCTGGGGCTCTGGAAGCCTAAATAACGCACTACTTTTGCACTACTTTTGTATTACTTTTGTTTGAGTGCTTTGCGTACCAACTCAATATCACCATACAGCGCTCTCACCTGCGACTTGGTATTGTCGGTGTCAGTGAGGAGCGCGACACCAATCACATCGCCTGGCTCTTCGCCAAATGCCATGCGGTAGTCTGCACTTAAGTCGCGTGCATGCTTACGCCACTGCCCGGTATGTTGCCACCCCGAGTCCACTGCAATCATTTTGACGCGGCTAGTAAAGGTGTTCTCCACCACGCTATCGAGTGGACTGTTACCAGCCCAGATGTACATGAGGGTGGCGTATGGCATCTCCCGACCACTGAGCATGCCGGCCACTTCAAATGTGAGCTGCTCTTTTAAAGGCAGCTTGGATTTATTACCATCAAACGCAACCAATATGCGCAGGGGGGCATCGTCGGTATAACGAATGGCATTGTCGGCATTCGGGATTTTGCCAACCGCTTTCCACTCCCACTCTAGCCATAAATCAGTCGCGGGTTGTGGGCGTAACTTCACGGCCAAACCCGAGGCCGATCGCTTCGAATTGGCGCTCAGTACCGTTTTACCTTGGTAGTTTTCAAGGCGATAGGCCGTATTCTTTTTGTAAGGCGCTAGGCGATAAAAACTCCAACCGCTGGGTAAGGCTGACTTGGCCTGCTGCTCGGAAAATTTAGGCAGCGTCTCCTGTGCCGGTATTTCTGCAGTCGGCGGCGAGCTGACCTGTCCCGCATCATCCGATAAACCAGCACATGCTGATAAAGCGAGTGCCAAGCTAAGCGCAATGCCAACGCGGCGTAGCGCATGCAGCTTAAATGGGTCTATGGGATGGATCATTTAGCGTATGAAATGGGTTACGGTGAATTCAGATGCTTTATCGTAATGCTTTCACAGGCGTATTTCATGAATAAAAATCTCTGGTTGCTGACGTTTGCGCAAGGCATGTATTTGACGAATAACGTCACCTTTATTGCAATCAATGGCTTAGTGGGTTTTATGCTGGCACCCCTGCCCTGGCTAGCAACCCTTCCCGTAATGGGTTATGTAATTGGCAGTGCACTTTCGACCACCCTCGTAGCCCGAACCCAAAAAAAGTGGGGGCGTAAGCGCTCCTTCCAAATCGGATTAGTGGTTGCTGGTCTCTCGGCACTGCTGTGCGCCTACGCTGTACTGCAACGTAATTTTTGGTTGCTAAATGCCGCTACCGTGATTGCGGGTTTTTATAATGCCAATGCCCTCTTGTATCGCTTTACTGCTGCCGAGATTGCCGGACCGACATCAAAAGAAAAGGCAGTCTCGTGGGTTTTAGCTGGCGGCGTCATTGGTGCTGTTCTTGGTCCCAATTTAGCTAACCAAACCCGTGACTGGCTGAGCGTGCCCTTTGCAGGCGCATACATTGCATTAGCTTTTGTTGCTGTCCTTGCCTTTGTTGCCATCAGCCTGATTCGTTTTCAGGAACGTGCCGCCAGCGAAGCCAAAGAAACTGGCAGGCCCCTTTCTGAGATCATGCGTCAACCCCTCTTTATTGTGTGCGCTGTCTCTGCATCCCTCTCGTACGGCGTCATGAACCTCCTCATGGCAGCCACTCCGTTAGCGATGGAAATGTGCAAGCTGCCGTTTGATCAAACCGTATGGGTTCTCGAGTGGCATGTGATTGGCATGTTCGCGCCCGGCTTTTTTACTGGCAATTTAATTCGCCGTTGGGGCGTGTTGTGGGTCATGCGCATTGGCGTTTTGCTGTACATCGCTTGCATCGCCATTGCTTTATCCGGAGTCACATTTACCCATTTTTTAATCGCACTCTTTTTGCTGGGTGTGGGTTGGAATTTCTTATTTACCAGCAGCACCACCCTAGCCCTAGAGGCCTACCGACCCGAAGAGCGGGATAAAGCCCAAGGTGCAATTAATTTCTTTGTATTTTTGACAACCGCACTTTCTGCGCTCAGTTCCGGCATCCTAATTACAACCCAGGGATGGGCATTACTGAATTGGGGTTCCATTGCCCCCTTGGCCTGCATCGTATTGGCACTCATTTGGCTTGGCGCAAAAGGCAATGTGGGTCTCCATAAGCAGTCTAAAATTACCTAATCACTACCCCCAACCTAACTAGGTCTTATGCGATGAAGATTGGCTTTATTGGCACCGGCATTATGGGCAGCAGCATGGCAGGTCACTTAATGGCTGCTGGGCATACCTTATGCATTTATAACCGTACCCGTAGCAAAGCTGAGGATCTTTTAGCCCGCGGCGCGCACTGGTTTGATAGTCCTATCGCGCTGGCTAAAGCATCGGAAGTCATTATTACGATCATCGGCTACCCCAAGGACGTCGAAGCGATGTACTTGGGCGAGTCAGGCATTTTGCAGCACGCGCCCAAAGGCTGCATCACGATTGACATGACTACTTCGAGTCCAGAACTGGCTAAGGAAATTGCACGCCACGGCCTCATGCGTGGCATCGCTTGTTTGGATGCTCCCGTATCGGGTGGCGACATCGGCGCCCGTGATGCCAAGCTATCCATCATGGTGGGCGGGGATCAAAACGCGTTTGATACGGCGCTCCCCCTGTTTCAGTTGATGGGCAAAAATATTGCTCTCTTGGGACCTGCTGGCGCCGGTCAACACGCGAAGTTATGCAATCAAATTGTGATTGCCTCGAGCATCATGGGTGTGTGTGAAGGTCTGATGTACGCCAAAACCGCAGGTCTCGACCCCTTGGCCGTCTTAGAGGTGATTGGTGGCGGCGCTGCCGGTAGCGTCCAGCTCAATGTGCAAGGCCCGCGCATGATCAAAGGGGATTTTGCGCCCGGCTTTATGTTGGAGCATTTTGTCAAAGACATCGGCCTAGCCATATCTGAGGCAGATCGCATGGGATTGAAGTTGCCCGGATTAACGCAAGCCAAAAAACTCTATGACATCCTGATGCAACAAGGGCATGCTCGCACTGGCTATCACGCGCTGTTTGAACTTTACTTGCGTAAAGAAGTACCTTAGTTTGTCTTCTGGAGTAGCCTCCTACTGGAAGTCCTGTTCATTTACAGGCAAGGCCGGTATTTGCATTGCAATAGGTGCACTGATTCATTTGGCATTGGGCTTTTCTTTTGAACTCTCGGTAGATGAAGCCCATTACCTGCTCTATGCCAAGCATCTGGCGTGGAGTTACTTTGATCATCCGCCCTTGGTTGGCTGGATTCAGTGGCCACTAGTATCCCTTGATGCCAGCACCGGCGTCTTAAGACTCGTTCCAGAATTGCTTTGGCTCATCTCCTGCGTTTTGGTTTATATGGTCACTTCTGAATTGCAGCAATTATTGCAATCCAAAACAGGAAATAACGCCGTAGCATTTCCTCCTATCGGCTCGTCTAGCTTTGCTGCTGTTCTGCTGGTGATTGCGGCGCCGCTACCGCATGTCTTATCGGTAGGCCTATTGCCCGATTCCATCTTGACGCCACTCAGTCTAGGGCTATTCTGGATGGCCTTGCGCTGGATGCAAGCAGGTCGTAACTTTACCTTGTACGATTGGCTCATCACTGGAATCTTGCTGGGTCTTGCGGGCCTGAGCAAATACACCGCCGCCTTTACTGCGTTTGCATTGCTTCTGGTTGTGCTCTGTCCGCCACGCAAGCCCTGGATCAATCAGGCTGGTTTTTACCTTGCGGTATTGCTTGCACTGCTACTCATCTCACCAGTGCTTTACTGGAACTGGGCAAACGATTGGATTTCATTTAAGTATCAATTGGCTCACGGCAGCGGAGGCGAATGGTTGTTGCGTCGCTTTGCTGCCTTTATTGGTCTACAACTGTTGGCCTTTGGATTCCTCTTTGTCGTCGGCATGATTTTCTTCTTGAGGCGCTACTGGGCTAAATCCCCCGCAGAGATTGCTTGTCTACTCGGCTTTTTTTGGATTCCCTTTGGAATTTTTGCTTGGCTCTCAGGCGGTGGTGGCCTTCCTCATTGGACTACACCAGCCTGGTTTTGCTTGGCACCGTTTGCGGGGATCGGTATTGCGAGTGCATGGGCCAGGGGGCAGCGCCGGCTCATTCAATTTATTTTTGTCCTTCAAATTGCGCTGTGCTTGATTGGCTTCGCCTTTGTTTTATCTGGCGGTATTGTCAGTAGTAATCCAAGAAACAATCCGATTGCTGATTTATATGGCTGGGATCAGGCAGGCAAAACAGCTTTGGCTCTTAGCAAAACCCATTCGGCTACTGGTATTGCCGTTCAAAACTGGACCCTGGGTAGTCGCATCGCTTGGTATGCAAGACCGTCCCCCGTCTTTATCTTGGACCAACGCCAAGACCAGTTTGATTTGTGGTTCGGCAGCCTAAAACCGGGCTCCGACGTCATTGCAGTCAATTGGTCTGCAATGCCATATGCTCTTCCAGTAAAAGGCGTTCAACCCGATTTGCAAGGGGCATTTAATGAATGCCAAGCCTTAGAACGGGTAGAAGTAAGGCATCTTGGGCGCGTTCTATCCCATTTTGACTTTAGTCTGTGCAAAAACTGGACGGCAAAAGATCCGAACTAAGCACTCGCCTGCTTTATCCTTACGGCTATGAGTGCAAAATCTGCCCCAGCAAGCACCTCCCCACGCTGGAAATACCTTCTAAAACGCAGTTGGCCAACCATCCGGGTTGTACTGTCGATTGCCTTGCTATGGAAGGCAACCAGCGGAATTGATTGGGCAGCCTTGTTTGCCTCTGATTTGCAAATAGAACCGCTGTGGTTTGGAGCGGCTTTTTTCTGTTTAAGCGGTGCATTTTTATGCGGTGGCTTGCGCTGGGGTTTGCTTATGCGCAGCGTCGGTTTTGAGGGGAGCATTGCGGGTTACATTTCCTTGTATTTTGCAGGCGGTCTCATTAATCAAGGTCTTCCCAGCACCTTAGGTGGTGACAGTTACCGTGCGATCACCGGCAGCCACCTGAAACCCAGCGGTGAATTAGCCAGTAGCGCTACTGAAGAAAAAAAACTCGATACGGAGTTGCATCAGGAAGTCAGCCTCGAAGAAGCCGATCCTAGATTACGACTGGGGTTTGCAATGACCTTCGTTGATCGCTTACTTGGACTTGCAGGAAACAATTTACTGGGCGGTATCGGTCTTATTTTAGGTGGAGCTACCTTGGCCGCATGGGGCAATCAGCTGGGCTATGCCGTCATCGCCGTCATGGTCGTATCTTTTTTGATTGCGGCGATTGGATTGGCGTGGGGGCCAACACGCGTGCTACTGCAAAAACTACTGGATCGCTTTCGGATGAGCAGTGCATTACCTGGAGTGCGCATGGCCTTTGCTTGGCCCATGAATATCGCCCAAGCCCTATTTGGTATTGGCATTCATTTTTTAACCATTCTTGCTCTGGGTTTTTGTTTAAAAGCCTACGGTGCTGAAGTGCCCATCGAAGCACTCATGATCGGCTTGCCTGCGCTTAGCCTATTACTGATGTTGCCGATTAGTATTTCCGGCTGGGGGCTGCGCGAGGCGACATTAGTATCGGTTCTGGCTTTATGGAGTATTAATCCCTCCCTGACCGTGCTGGGGTCGATTAGTTATGGCGCCATGACCCTTTTGTGCGTTTTGCCTGGTGCTTACGTCCTTCTCAAGCGAAAATAAGCATGTTTCTCATTTTTAAGCAAAAGCCGACCGATATATGAGCATTAGCGTTAATACCATGCGAGCCATCGACCATTGGGTCGGTGTACCACTGTGCGCGATTGTGAGCCCGGTAGTGGCGCTACTCGATTTAGTAAAGGGAGTCTTTACGCCCGGGACTAAGGCCCCAAAAAAACTCCTCTTTATTGAGCTCTCCGAAATGGGTAGTGCAATCTTGGTGGACCCCGCCATGCGCAATGCGCAAGCGCGCGGCGCGGAGCTTTTCTTCCTCATCTTCAAAAGCAATCAGGCCAGTTTGACTTTGCTAAATACAGTCAAGCCTGAAAACATTTTCACGATTGATGCCTCTAGCCTGAGAACACTGCTTGTCGATACGATCGCCTTTTTAATCAAGGCGCGCATGCGTGGCATCGATACAGTCATTGATTTGGAATTATTCTCCCGCTTTACTGCCTTACTAACGGGGCTTTGTGGCGCTCGCAGGCGCGTCGGTTATCACATCTTCCATGGCGAAGGTTTATGGCGCGGCACGATGCTGACTCGCAAAGTGCATTACAACCCACACATCCACATTACTAAGAATTTCTTTTCCTTAATTCACGCGGCCTTTGCCACTGAAATCGAAATCCCATTTAGCAAGATTCAGATTCGCGATGACGAAGTTCAGTTAGCTCAGGCAGTCATTGATCCGGCTGTGCGTAACGCGGTATTGGAGCGCATTGAGTCTTTGGCTCGCAACGCCAATGTGCCCTACCGTTATGGACAGCAGCGCCTCATTTTGATCAATCCCAATGCCAGCGATCTATTGCCGCAGCGGCGTTGGTCTCAGCAACGCTTTTCTGAACTGATACGCGCAGTGCACGCCCGTTGGCCAGCGGATTTAATCTTGATTACCGGATCCCCTGCTGAGTTTGACTACGTTGAACACGTGCGCCGTGTTGCTGAAGTGAAAGCAGCGATCAACTTCGCTGGGCAAGTTAAGTTTGCTGAATTGCCTGCGCTGTACACGCTATCGGATGTCATGGTCACGAATGATTCTGGTCCAGGCCACTTTTCTGCAGTGACTGCACTGCGTACCGTTGTTTTATTTGGGCCTGAGACGCCAATGCTCTATGGCTCCATTGGTAATTCGATTGCCATTACTGCTAATCTAGCTTGCTCGCCCTGCGTCAGCGCCGCCAATCACCGCAAAACACCGTGCCAAAATAATGTCTGCATGCAAGCCATTACGGTGGCCGATGTTCTTGCCAAGGTAGAAGTCCAGTTGGACGCTGCCGATCGCGCACGCTAAGCCAATCATGGGCGCCCGCTTCTCTTGGGTTGCTTGGTGCATTCCCCTTGTTCCCATCGGAATCGGTGCTGCGCTGTACTTTACGGAATCACAACAAAGTACCTTCTTAGCGATTAATGCGATCACCCGCTTAGCCCCCGATTGGATTTGGACCTGGATTACATTTTTAGGCAATGGTTGGGGCGTCTTTGCACTTTCCTTTCCCCTATTAATACTCGCGCCACGCGCGCTCAGCGCGGGAATCTTTGCAGGCGGCGTTGCTGCCATCGTTAGTGCGCTACTCAAAAATGCATTTAGCCTGCCACGCCCGGCTGGGATCTTGCAAGATCACGAGTTTTACCGGATCGGTGAGGCGGTGTTTCATAAGGCAATGCCATCAGGCCACACCCTCACGGCGTTTGCAATTGCTGGCGCTTATTTTTTTACCGTTCCTACTGAGAAACGCAAGCCCCTTATATTGCTTTTCATAGCAGCAAGTGCTGTCGGGCTTTCACGCAATGCGATTGGCGCGCACTGGCTGACCGATGTGCTTGTTGGTGCGGGGCTCGGCATCTGGTGCGGCCTAATTGGCGCCAAGTTGGCTTGTTTATTGCCAAACAAACAGTTATCGCCCCGTAGTCCATGGCCAAGGCTGATTGCCATCGGCGGCCTTGGATCACTCTACGTCTTGCTCAACGAGACCTTGGATCACCCATTGAATATGCCATTGCAATATGCCTGTATCGCCCTGGTATTGCTCACGCTTGTACTCTTTTTGCAGCAGCAGTCCCGTAGGCGTATCTAAGGGATGTTTAGCTATCGGCACGCCTTTCATGCGGGCAGTCATGCGGACATTCTGAAGCATTTAATTACGATTCAATTGCTGCGGTACTTGCAAGAAAAGCCGGGAGCGCTGTCGATTGTAGATACCCATGCTGGCGCTGGTTTGTACAACTTGCAAGATGGCTTTGCGGTAATTAGTCAAGAATCGGTTGGTGGCATTGTTCGCCTCCAAAACTATCTAGCAAGTACTGGCGCACATGTGCCGACAAGCATCGCTGACTACTTAGCCTGCATTGCCACCGAGAATGCATCAGAAAGCGCCGCACTCTATCCGGGCTCCCCCTTTATCTTGGCTCGTTTATTACGACCACAGGATCGCCTGCGTTTATTTGAGCTCCACCCCAATGAAATTGATATTTTGCGTGGCAATATCAATCAACTCAATCGCGCAAAGCAAGTGGATGTCTATTCTGCCGATGGCTTTAGTCGACTCAAAGGCCTGCTGCCACCGCCGAGTAGACGCGGCCTTGTCTTAATTGATCCGTCCTATGAGGACAAAAATGATTATCGCAATCTTGAATCGTGCCTAGAGGAAGCGCTTGGCCGTTTTGCGACGGGCTGTTATGCCATCTGGTATCCCGTGATTGCGCGGCGTGAATCGATTGCGCTACCTGATCGACTCAAAGCACTTGCAAAAGCCCATCAACGGGCCTGGCTTTGTGCTGAGTTACGGGTTGAAAACGCTCCGGGTGAACGGCGCTTACAGGCTAGCGGTATGTTTGTATTTAATCCGCCCTGGACTCTGCAGGGTCATCTTAAAGATGCATTGCCTATTCTGAAAAACGCCTTGGGCTTGGATGCCGGTGCTAGTTACACCTTGCAATCCGGCGAGGTCTAGGGGTATTACTCAGAAGTTACCTGGAGCGGATTACCAATCGGCTTGCATCGAATAGCCCGAATCGTTTGCTTCGATTTCAACAATGGCCCCCACGGGTAATGTCAGTTTATTTGGCTGATGCCCGAATGGCAGATCCGTCAGAATGGGAATCGAATCAGGCAAACGGCTTCGGATTGCCTCAAACGCCACTTGCAAACTGTAGCCGCGATCGTTGTCATACAAACGGTAAGCTGAAAATCCGCCCATCAGAATTGCGCTTTGCTTGGCTAAGATTCCAGTATCGAGCAGTTGCATGAGCATGCGCTCAATCCGGTAAGGATGTTCATTCACATCCTCGAGGAAAAGAATGCCGTTCTGATATTGCTGCTCGGCAGGAAAGTAAGGCGTTCCAATCAAACTCGTGAGAACGGTTAGGTTGCCGCCCCAAAGCATGCCTGTAGCAGTTTTTGTTTTGCTACCCAAGCTGCTTAACGGCTGGCTGGTATTAACTTGTGCACTCAGGCTACGCTCCTGAACCGCACGCTGAAAATGAGTCCACATAAATGGATCGGGCGCCACAACCTGATTGTCTACAATCCGGCCAAAATCGTAATTGAGCATCGGGCCAGCCAAACTAATTCCGCCTGTTTTTGCAAGTAAGCCTAAGTGAAATGCAGTGAAATCGCTGTGCCCACAAATCTGTAGACCAGCCTTTACTGCCTTGTGAATTGCCTGCCACTCAATGCTCCCGAGCAAGCGATGTAATCCATAGCCGCCGCGCATCGCCATTACCGTTGTGCTTGCTGGTAATACGGCGAGGTGATTCAGCTCAGATAGTCGCTCTGCATCACTGCCCGAAAAGCGCTGATGGACGCGCTGCGTGCACTCTGCATTGAGTACCGATACGCCCTGCCCGATTAACCAGGAAATGCCAGCCTGCGGGCTACGCGCATCCAAACTAGCGCCCGATGGGGCAATCAACTGCACTTGCATTAACGGCGCTCCTTAAAAAAGCGTTTTAAAACCTGGCCACATTCTTCCGCCAACACACCACCCTCAGCTTGGGTTTGGTGATTGATTTGCTGGTTGGCAAACAAATTCAGCGCACTTCCGGCGGCGCCCGTTTTAGGGTCGGGGGCACCATAAACAACACGCTCCACTCGTGCATGCAGCATCGCTCCTGCACACATCGCACAGGGCTCTAGGGTGACATACAGCGTTGTTCCAGGCAAGCGGTAATTGCCTTCCGCCTGGCCAGCAGCCCGCAGAACCTGCATCTCAGCATGGGCACTGGGATCATGCAATCCAATGGGTTGATTAAAGGCTTTTGCTAATACCTGGCCATCTCGAACTAGTACTGCACCGACAGGCACCTCACCAGCTAAAGCAGCACAGTTCGCCTGCTCTATGGCTAGCGACATAAATTGCTGGTCAAGATTAGCCTGCATTACTTAGGCCTGTGTGATGTCCGCCCAGCAATTGGGGGTTTCATATAGGCGAATAGAAGCTAGGCGCAGTCTTCCATGAAAGGCTTCGGCAAAAATAGGCTCTAAGATTGCAAAAGCAGCATGCGCGAGATTTTCAACGGTGGGCACACGATCTAAAACGACTGTTTTGTGGTCAGGCATAGATGATAAAAATGCAAGCACTGCTTCGTCTTCTTTGGCCACTAAAAAAGCATGGTCCCATAAGTTGACCAAATGTTCATTTGCGAGTCGTTTGATATCTCCAAAGTCGAGCACCATACCATCGTCCGCCTTACCAGGCGTCTCAAGCACATCGCCTGATACCGTCAACTCAATTGCATAGCGATGCCCATGCAGGTGGCGACATTGGCCATTGTGGTGGGGAATACGATGCCCAGCATCAAACTCAAGACGACGGGTGATGGTGATGGCTGGGGTGGGGG
>DAIPIK010000020.1:0-11655 GCA_036770845.1 Polynucleobacter sp.
CGCAATTGGTTTGGGTGGTAACCGATGGCATGCCAGTCGATCCGCAAGTCAGGCGCGCATACGATGAGCAGACGGCCGGATTTTTTATTGTGAATGCACCTACCGCTACTGCAGAAAAAGAACAGTGGACCAATTGGCTTAATACGAGACAAGGCGGCAAGGACATTCAGCTCCTCAATCCGTTTGGGGAAAAGATGATGCAGTTTGCTGTCACCGCAGACCCTAAAGAATTTGCTGGAATGCGTAAGGATCTGGAGAAGTTGCTCAAAGTAAACCAGGCAGGTGAAAAGATTCAATGAGTAACAGCGCAGTTCTCTTTCTGGAATTAGCCGCAATCGCCATTGTCTTTGCGGGTATTCCGTTAGCGTATTTATTCTCACGCCCAAGCCTCAATTTATTTCAGAGGCTCAACTGGACCATTGTCTTTCTCACATTTGATTTAATCGTATTCGGTGCCTTTACTCGCTTAAGCGACTCTGGCCTGGGCTGCCCGGATTGGCCAGGGTGTTATGGCACCTCCAATCCGTTTCGCGCAATGGAGCAGATTCGTTTGGCGGAGGCGGCCATGCCAGATGGCCCCGTTACCGAGGTAAAGGCTTGGATTGAAATGCTGCACCGCTATTTAGCAATGACTGTCGGCGCATTGATTGTGTTGCAAGTCGGCTTAGCAATCGCCAAATTAAAAGAGTTAGGCAAAAAAGCCGTCATCGGTAGCCTTGTTTTGCTGGTATTGGTTTGCTTGCAAGGCGCTTTTGGTGCATGGACAGTGACATTAAAATTACAACCCATCATCGTATCGATTCATTTAATGCTCGCTTTAATTTTATTAGCTCTGCTCACCTGGTATGCACAGCAGCCTTGGCAAACCAGCAGCGCTCATCCAAATGCACTCCTGCTGTCGGGCAAGCTTCTTGCCGTCAGTTTTGGGATTTTGTTTTGGCAAGTATTTTTAGGGGCTTGGGTTAGCACTAATTATGCGGTGTTGGCATGCCCTGATTTTCCGACCTGCATGGGCAGCTTCAGGCCAGAGACTGACTGGAGTAATGCATTTACCCTATGGCGCGAGCTAGGCCTGGATGCAAAAGGGGGCACCATCTCTACGATTGCACTGCAGACGATCCACTGGACGCACCGGGTATTTGCCATAGCCGTCATGCTGGTATTGGGTTATTTTGCTTGGCATGCATGGCGTGTTGCTGGAGAGACTCATCCTAAATTACGTCGCTGGGCTCTAACCGTTGTCACCTTGCTGGCATTGCAAGTACTAACCGGTATATCCAATGTCGTCTTTCAGTGGCCGCTAGTCGCTGCCTTATTGCATACCGCAGGCGCGGCCGCCCTTGTCTTGTGCTTAGTCCGAATGGGAGCATGGGCCTCATGGAGTTACTCTGGGCCTAGAGTGAGGGGCATCGCATGAGTACTCAACCCAATACCGTTGGGTCTGCGGTGAGACCAATGCCGAAATGGCGTCAATATGTGGTCTTAACAAAGCCACGGGTCACGATGTTGGCTGTTTTTTGCGCCATCATTGGCATGTTTTTGGCTACCCCTGGCATGGTGCCTTACTCCATTTTGATTGGCGGAACGATTGGCATTTGGATGCTAGCCAGCGCTGCTTTTGCGGTCAACTGCTTGATTGAGCAAGCAGTGGATGCCAAGATGCGGCGTACTGCGTGGCGACCATCGGCCACCGGTGAAATTTCATCACCCCACATTATTATTTTCTCAATCATCATCGGTAGTATTGGGATGGTAGTGCTATGGTATTTCACGAACCCATTAACGATGTGGCTGACCTTTGCCACCTTTGTGGGGTATGCCGTGATTTACACCTGGTTTTTAAAGCCAGCGACGCCACAAAACATTGTGATTGGCGGCCTCTCCGGTGCAATGCCACCAGCACTAGGTTGGGTTGCGGTGACAAACTCGCTATCCGCTGAGGCGTGGTTGCTAGTCTTAATTATTTTTGCGTGGACTCCCCCGCATTTTTGGGCGCTTGCCTTGTATCGCCGCGAGGATTATGAAAAGTCCGGACTCCCTATGCTCCCCGTAACGCACGGCGAGCGCTTTACCTTATTGAACATCTTGCTCTATACCTTGATTTTGATTGCAGCCACCTTATTGCCCTACATTTATGGCATGAGCGGTTTGCTGTATTTAATTGGCGCAGTCATTTTGGGCCTGATCTTCTTGGCGTACGCGATTGCTTTATATGTATCGTATAGCGATCAACTGGCGAAGAAAACCTTTCGCTATTCGATTACTTACTTATCTCTGTTGTTTGCTGTTCTACTAATAGACCATTATGTTTAGTTTGACATTACACCCTATTCTGAAGCTGGCCCCAAGCAGGGTATTGGGACTGGGCTTGTTATTGCTTCTGATTATTGGTGTTCTTGGATGCAGTCCAAAGCCTAGCTTTAAGAACGTCGATATCACGGGTAGCACTGCGTTTGGTAACAACTTTAGTTTGCTCGATACCAATGGCAATACAAAAACCATGGCCGATTACAAAGGCAAAGTGGTTGTAGTGTTTTTTGGTTTTACGCAGTGCCCCGATGTATGCCCCACCACCTTAACGGAGATGGATGAGGCGCTCAAACTACTTGGCCCCAAAGCCGATAAGGTGCAGGTCATTTTTATTACCGTCGATCCTGAGCGCGATACGGCAAGCGTGTTGGCGCAGTACGTGCCCGCATTTAATCCGCGCTTTATTGGACTTCGCCCCGCAGATGAGGCGGGACTTGAAAAGATAGCAAAAGACTTTCGGATCTATTATAAAAAAGTGCCTGGATCAAAGCCAGGCTCGTACACGATGGACCATTCTGCAGGAAGTTATGTCTTTGATCAGAATGGCCAGTTACGTTTGTATATCAAGCATGCGCAAGGACCGGAGGTCTTGGCGCACGACTTGAAGAATATTCTGCAATAAAAACAGAATTTTTTTAGGCTGCCGATGCTTCGAGCAGGCCGCGCATTTTTTTCAGAGCTGCGGTTTCGATTTGGCGCACCCGTTCTGCTGATATGCCGTACTCCGCAGCCAACTCATGCAAGGTTTTCGTGCCATTGCCCTCTGCATCCATTGAAAGCCAGCGGGATTGCACAATGTCACGGCTGCGCTCGTCGAGCCCTTTCAAGGCTTGTTCTAGTAGAGGCCCTTGCAAGCGGTTAGTATCGTTGGCAGCCATTACGCGGGTTGGCTCTTGGCTTTCATCGGCCAGCCACTGAATCGGCGCATATGCCTCTTCATCGGAGTCGTCGCCATCTAAGGCAACATCACCACCCGCTAAGCGCATTTCCATCTCGCGCACCTCTGCGCCTTTTACATCCAATGCTTTTGCTAAAGCCTCCACTTCGCTTGCGCTGAGTGCATTGAGTGTGGGCTTATTACTACGCAAATTAAAAAACAATTTGCGCTGCGCTTTCGTTGTTGCGAGCTTAACGAGACGCCAATTTTTTAGAATGTATTCATGAATCTCTGCTTTGATCCAATGAATCGCGTATGAAACCAAGCGCGCACCTTGCGTTGGGTCATAGCGCTTGACAGCCTTCATCAGGCCAAGATTGCCTTCCTGTATCAAATCTGCATGAGGAATGCCATAGCCCAAGTACTGGCGTGCAACCGATACAACGAGACGCAAGTGGGAGAGGACTAAGCCTTTCGCAGCATCAACGCTCTCAGTGCGTCGAAACTCTTGCGCTAGGTGTAACTCTTCCGCAGCGCTGAGCATCGGTAAGCGATTGACATACGCAATATAGGAATCCAATGTGCCAACTCCCAGGGAGGGCAGCATGGATGTGCTGAGACTGGCGCTCATACTTCCTTGATACGAAAATGGCGCAGCAGCTAAAGGTGACTTCAATATGTTCTTTTGGACCATTGTTAACTTGTGATTATCAGTAGTAAGAATAATCTCATTTTAGCACTCTATTTAAGAGAGTGCTAATTCCCTAGTAATTTTATAACTTACTGATTTAATTGAATAATTCGGTCGCATACTGCTTTGCATTAAAGGCCAGCAGGTCCTTAATCCCCTCGCCCTTGCCCAGTGCAAAGATTAGCGGTTTAGCCTCCCCTTGGAAGGTTTGTGCCAGGGCGCAAATCACTCCCCCTTTGGCCGTGCCATCCAGTTTGGTGACGATTAATCCGGTGAGGCCTAAGGCGGCATGGAAGGCCTTTACTTGGCTAATGCCGTTTTGACCGGTATTGCCATCCAGGACCAAGAGGATTTGATGAGGTGCTCCTGGCAAAGCCTTGCCAATTACGCGCTTAACCTTTTTGAGCTCCTCCATCAAGTTATCTTGAGTGGCTAGGCGTCCAGCTGTATCAATAATCAACACATCGCTTTTACGGGCAATGGCGGCATGGATGGCGTCGTGCGCCACAGCGGCAGCATCACCGCTTTCTTGACTAACAAGATCTACCCCATTGCGCACAGCCCACTCTTTGAGTTGATTGCGTGCGGCCGCTCGAAACGTATCGCCTGCAGCCAATAGAACGGCACGCTCTTGCGACTGAAAGTGATGGCAGAGTTTTCCGATCGTCGTGGTTTTGCCGGCGCCGTTCACGCCAACCACAAGCCATACTTCGGGCCTATGCGCCGACTGCATAAACAGGGGGTTGGGACTGGCTTCCAGACTGGAAAGTAGGGTACTAACGGCATCAATTAAAAGCGCTTGTAGCGCTTCTGGGGAAGCAGCTTTTTCTGACTTCGCGGCGGCACGCAAGGTCTCCATCAGCCGCTCCGTAGTAGGTAAGCCAACATCACTTTGAATCAGCGACTCTTCAAGTGTGCCAAACCATGCCTCATCCGTGCGGCTCGATTTAAACAGGGACCCTAGGGTTTTACGTAATCCAAACATTGTCGATACAATCCAATTGAAGGCATGTGTGTTCTAAAAGTGCATCTTATCAACTAAATCTAACATGATGGCGGTCTTGTCAATGCAATCTTCCCATTTACGCAATGGCGTTTTCGTGTTGCTGTGCCAACTGGCCTTGGCTGGATTTCAGCTAGTGCAGGCACAAGCGAAGCCCGATTCAGCGCAGACCCATGAATATCGGCTAGCCAATGGCCTGAAGTTAATTGTGCGTGAAGACAATCGCGCCCCCACAGTAGCGCACATGGTTTGGTACAAGGCCGGCTCAATGGATGAAACAAACGGCCGAACAGGAGTAGCTCATGTGCTCGAGCACATGATGTTTAAAGGAACTAAAACCGTCAAATCCGGTGACTTTTCAAAGCGGGTTGCAGCAATGGGTGGCCGCGAGAATGCCTTCACCTCCATGGATTACACCGCCTACTTTCAGCAAATTGAGCGGAGTAAATTGGCTGAGGTTATGCGTCTGGAAGCGGACCGGATGAATAACCTCAATTTTGATGATGCCGAATTTGCCAAGGAAATTCAGGTGGTCATGGAAGAGCGTAGGCTGCGTACCGAAGACAAAGCATCGGGATTGCTCTATGAAAATCTCATGGCAACGGCATATAAAGCAACACCTTACCGCCATCCCATTATTGGCTGGATGAATGATTTAGAAAACATGGTGCCCAATGATGCACGCCAGTGGTATCGGGATTGGTATGCGCCAAACAATGCAACGGTTGTGATTGCCGGTGATGTCAATCCAGAAAAAGTACGAGACATCGCTGAAGCAACGTATGGAAAATTGAGTGCACGCGAGCTACCCATTCGTAAGCCACAAGTCGAGCCGCCCCAACGCGGTACTAAGCAGGTGATTGTGAAAGCACCTGCTGATACACCGCAATTGTCGATGGCTTGGAAGGTGCCGCACATTGATCCTGCAAAAATAGAAGAATACGAGCCCTACGCACTCGCTTTATTAGCGGCAGTCTTAGACGGCTATGACAACGCTAGACTGAATCGCGCTCTAGTAAAACAAGATCGAGTAGCCAATACGATTGATGCGAGTTATGACATGGTTGCCCGTGGCCCACAACTTTTTTTCATCTTAGGTACTGTGGCCCAAGGCAAGACAGTGGCGCAACTGGAAAAAGGTATCCGGTCGGTTTTGTCTGAGCTCAAAACCAAGGGCATTACAGCAGCTGAACTAAAGCGCATTCAGGTGCGTATCTTGGCCGACAAAATATACAAACGCGATTCTATTTTTGGTCAAGCCATGGAAATTGGTAGCGCTGAAATTGCAGGCGTCTCATGGAAGCAACTTGATCCCATCTTGGATCGACTGCAGGCAGTTACGCCAGAACAGGTGCAGGCAGTGGCTAAGAAATACTTGATTGACGATACGCTGACGATTGCGACGCTAGAGCCGCAAGCCAGAGGGGCATCTAAGTTGCCATTCAAAGCATTTTGAACGAGAAAAATATGAGTCCATTTACCCGCATGCGATCAACCTTACTTCAATTGATTGGTTTAGCCAGTTTTGCATTTGCTAGTAGCGCCAATGCCATCTTGCCAATTGAAACCCTTGATACCGTAAAGGGAGCAAAGGCATACTTTATTCAAACCAAGTCATTGCCAATCATTGATGTGGAAGTCTCGATTGATGCTGGCAGTCGATATGACCTTGAAAATAAAAATGGCGTTGCTGCTTTAACAGCACAGCTATTGACCTTGGGTACTGGCAGCGGCAAGTCGAGCTTGAATGAGGCGCAAATTGCCGATCAGATTGCTGACCTTGGCGCTAGCATTAGCGTGGCCGCAAGCAGCGAGCGTACGGTATTACGGATACGCAGTTTGAGTCGCAGTGATTTGCGCGAGCAGGTTGTGCAGTTAGCCTCATTGATTTTGGCTAAGCCGAGTTATGACAGCAAAGTGCTTGATCGTGAAAAGCAACGTTTGATTACCGCGCTACTTGAAGCCCAAACCAAACCCGAAACCATTTTGCAGCAAAACTTGCGTAAAGCCGTTTACGGAAAATATCCGCTAGCTTACTTTCCGACACCAAAAACAGTAGCTGCAATCACTGCTGCTGATTTACGAAACTTTCATAGCAGTCTCTATCGCGGCGATCGCATTAGCGTCAATATCGTTGGTGACTTGGATCGCGCGCAGGCCAACACCATCGTGCAGACCCTATTGGCTGGTCTGCCACAATCGGGTCCAGCCATTGCCCCACTGCCAGTGATGCAGCAAACTCCACAAGGGCCATTGAGTCAGCGCGAAGTACGGATTCCATTTGATACACAGCAGGCCCATATTGCCATGGGCATGACGGCCATTACGCGCAACAACCCTGATTTTTTCCCCTTGCTGGTTGGTAACTATGTTCTGGGTGGCGGTGGTTTTGTATCTCGCTTGATGGCCGAGGTACGAGAAAAGCGCGGGCTTGCTTACAGCATTAATAGTTATTTTGCGCCTGGTAAGGATGCCGGTTTTTTTGAAGCGGGCATGCAAACAAAAAAAGACCAAGCCATTCTCGGTTTAGAAGTGATGCAGAAAACGATTAGCCAATTTATTGCAGATGGACCAAGTGAAGAAGAGTTGCTGGCCGCTAAATCCAATTTAGTTAATGGCTATCCATTGCGACTCGATAGCAATCGCAAACTGCTGGATAACCTATCTGGCATTACGTGGAATGACTTGCCCCTTGACACTATGGAGACCTGGACTAAGCAGGTTGAGGCAGTAACGCTCAATCAAATACGTGCTGCTTTTCAGCGGCATTTAGACATGAACCGCATGCAAATTGTCGTGGTTGGGATTAATAAGTAAGCAATGCCGCAGTCGATGCAGTCCAAAAAAATACGCATCATCGGCGGGGTTTGGCGTAGTCGCTTGATTAAAGTGATTGACGCGCCTGGATTGCGCCCGACCACTGATCGGGTTCGAGAAACCCTCTTTAATTGGTTGGGTCAAAATTTAGCTGGCTTACGATGTTTGGATGCCTTTGCTGGCGCCGGCGCCCTTGGCTTTGAGGCTGTATCGCGGGGGGCAAGTGCGGTTACCTTGGTTGAGCGCGATAAAACTGCTTTTGCGACTTTGCGAGCGAACTTAAGTGATCTGCAGTCTTTTCCCATTGATGCTTCAGTTGAATTAGTGCATGGCGACGGCATAGGTTTTTTAAAAAGGCAGGCGAACGCGTCGTGGGACCTGGTTTTTCTGGATCCCCCGTTTGATGATCTCGTGGCTCTGGAGTCCTCCGTTCGGGAGGCGGGGCGGGCGTGCGATGGCCCCGGCGGCGGCCAAATCTACATTGAGGCCGCAGTCGGTTGCGATATAGCCGCGCTGAACAGCCTTATACCCGACTGGGAATGCAGTAAAGAAATGACGGCAGGCCAGGTAAAAGCGCTCCTATTTCAGCTCAGAAGGGGCTAAACTTTGGCTATCTGCAGTTAGAGCGAAAGAGTAATGTATGACGATTGCTGTTTATCCCGGAACGTTTGATCCCTTAACGCGGGGCCATGAGGACTTAGTGCGCCGCGCCTCCAGTATTTTTAGTCAACTGATTGTGGGTGTCGCTGACAGCCGCAGTAAGCGCCCATTCTTTGATTTAGATGAGCGCATTGCGATTGCGAAAGAAGTTCTTGGGCATTACCCCAACGTTAAGATTGCCGGGTTTAAAGGCCTTTTAAAAGACTTTGCCCGTGAGCATCAGGCGCGCGTGATTGTCCGTGGTTTGCGCGCGGTCTCTGACTTTGAGTATGAGTTTCAAATGGCTGGGATGAATCGCTACCTCCTGCCGGATGTGGAAACCTTATTC
Source organism: Polynucleobacter sp. (assembly GCA_036770845.1). GTDB lineage: Bacteria > Pseudomonadota > Gammaproteobacteria > Burkholderiales > Burkholderiaceae > Polynucleobacter. The sequence continues at coordinate 8,687 of DAIPIK010000020.1, forward strand.
TTGACGCCGTCCGATCAGTATCAATTTATTTCGGGTACCTTTGTGCGTGAAATCGCCACCATGGGCGGCGATGTCAGCAAGTTTGTCTTTCCATCGGTTGAGAAATGGCTGCTACAAAAAACGGCCGCCATGAAGCACGAAGGCAAATAAGCGCATGGCTTTATTGATTACCGACGAGTGCATCAATTGCGACGTCTGTGAACCCGAGTGCCCTAATGATGCGATTTTTATGGGGATTGAGATTTACCAAATTGATCCCAACAAGTGCACGGAGTGCGTAGGCCATTTTGATGCCCCGCAATGCCGGCAAGTCTGTCCCGTTGATTGCATTCCACTGCATCCCGATTATGTGGAAACGCATGATGATCTAATGCAAAAGTACCATCGCCTAATGGCAACGAAAGCATCTGAAAAGACCGACGTCAGCTGTTAACAGCTGGAATGCAGGTCTTTCACCGCAGTTGCGGTTTCGCCTTTTAAAAACAAAGGCATCGCATCTAGCGACCGTGATAAAGCGGTATCAATCGCAATCTGCTCCTCGAGAAGCGGCTTACGCAGAACGTAGTCGGCGACATCCATCAGGCGTCCGGGTAGGTCACGGGGATGGCCAATACCGATACGCAGGCGCCAGTAATCAGCGCTAGAAAGGTGAGCCAGAATGTCTTTTAGTCCGTTATGGCCGCCAGTGCCACCAGCAAACTTTAGGCGAGCAACCCCTGCTTTGAGGTCGAGCTCATCATGCGCGACGAGGATTTCTTCGGGTTGAATCTGATGAAAACGGCACAATGCGCCCACCGATTGACCGCTGAGATTCATAAAGGTGTCGGGCTGCAACAGCCAGATGTCACGACCATACAGCGATGCCTTCGCTACCTTTCCGTGAAAGCGTTTTTCTTGCTCAAGCAGTACTCCAGCCTGCTTTGCCAGCAGAGACACAAACCAAAATCCAGCGTTATGCCGATCGGTTTCGTGTTTACTGCCTGGATTACCAAGGCCAACAATTAATCGAATCATGATCCAAAGTGTATTAGAGGCTGGAAGGTTAATACAGCATTACTTATAAAAAAGAAAACCCGCGGAAGCGGGCTTTCTGAATCAAACGCCAAAGCAATATTACGCTTTTGCATCCTTTTCTTTTGCCGCATCCGCCGCCGCCGCAGCAGGCGCTGCAACAGCTGCCTCTACAGGTTCAGCCTTAACGGTTGGTATGCGTGCGTTAACCAGTACTGGATTCTCTTGCTCAACGTGCAAGACCAAAGAAACGCCTTTAGGCAAGGCTACGTCTTTAGCGTGAATCGAGTGACCGACTTCAATGCTGCTCAGGTTCACTTCAATGAACTCTGGCAAATCGGCTGGTAAGCAGGTAACTTCAATGTCATTTGCAATGTGGCTAATGATGGCGCCACCGAGTTTGACTGCAGCTGATTCTTCTGCATGCGTAAAGTGCAATGGAATGCGCATGTGGATTTTCTCAGTCGCTGAAACGCGTTGAAAATCAATGTGCAAAACCAAAGGCTTAAATGGGTGCATTTGATAGTCACGTAGTAATACTTTTTGTGACTTGCCACCCACTTCAATGTCCAAAATAGACGAATGGAATGCTTCTTTACGGAGAGCATGGAACAGGGCGTTGTGGTCAAGTTCAATGACCTCAGGCTTGTTCTTGCTGCCGTAAATAATGCCCGGAGTTTTACCGGAGTTGCGCAGGCGGCGGCTCGCACCCGTTCCCTGTACGCTTCTTTCAAAGGCTACGATTTTCATGATGACTCCCAAATTGAGGTTAATTTCCGTTCGCGACCAAACAGAAAAGCCTTCAATTATAGCGTGAACTTGGTATTTTTGGCCTATTTAGGCACTAAACAGCCCAAAAGTGCTGTTTTTAAGCTTATTCCGCAAACATCGACATGACCGAATCGCCCTTGGTGATGCGGGAGAGGGTTTCGGCCAAGATGGGGGCGACGCTGAGTTGGCGAATTTTCTTAATCTGCCGGGCTTCGTCGGTTAGGGGAATGGTATCGGTAACCACGAGTTCATCGAGTTGCGAGGCAGCAATGCGGGCAACGGCGCCGCCAGACAAAACAGCGTGCGTACAGTAAGCCGTAACGCCTTTGGCGCCACGTTCTTTAAGGGCTTCAGCCGCCTTACAGAGGGTTCCGCCGGTATCAATGATGTCATCCATGATGACGCAGTGACGGCCCTCTACCTCGCCAATCAGGTGCATGACTTCAGATACATTGGCCTTGGGGCGGCGTTTATCAATAATCGCCAAATCGCAGCTCAACTGTTTCGCCATCGCGCGGGCACGAACAACGCCGCCAATATCCGGAGAAACAATGATCAAGTCTTTGCTTTTTTGCTGTTGCAGATCGGCTAGCAAGACGGGTGAGGCATAAATGTTGTCAACCGGGATATCAAAAAAGCCTTGAATTTGGTCTGCATGGAGGTCCATGGTTAAGACACGCTCAATACCCGCAACCGATTGCAGCATATTGGCCACAATCCGGGCGGAGATGGCAACCCGCGCAGAACGCGGACGACGGTCTTGACGTGCATAACCAAAGTAAGGGATCACTGCCGTTATGCGGCTTGCAGATGCGCGTTTCAGAGCATCAATCATGATCATGAGCTCCATCACATTATCGTTGGTGGGGGCGCACGTCGATTGAATCACGACGACATTCTTACCGCGCACATTTTCTTGGATTTCAACCTGAATCTCACCGTCCGAGAACCGACCGACAAAAGCCTTGCCGATGGGAAGCTTCAATTCTTTGGCTACTGCGTTGGCTAAAACAGGGTTTGCATTGCCAGTAAAGAGAGTCAAAAATTCAGAATTCATGATGGCAGTTTGGCTTATGAAGGTTTGGGGGAGTTTTAGACAGAATATCGCATAGCACGTTGTTCAGAAGAAAGTTGGCAGGGGAAGAAGGATTCGAACCTTCGCATGCTGGAATCAAAATCCAGTGCCT
>DAIPIK010000021.1:0-11378 GCA_036770845.1 Polynucleobacter sp.
CAGCTCCTGCAGCTCCGGTGATGAGTGCGGATGAAATAAAAGCAGCTGAAGCTGCTGCCGCAAAAGCGCTCGAGCCGCGCGACGCGCCAACCTGGTTCTGGGTGATGACCGCGATCTTTGCGGCCATGCTGGCGATTTATTACACTCTGCTAACCTGGGTACGTCTAGAGATATTCAAGATGCTCTTGGGCTCCTTCTTCCCATTGGCGGTATTGATTTTATTTGTACTGGGTTCGATTGTGTTTGGCCTTGCCACACCAACCGAGGCGGCAGCGATTGGGGCGATTGGCGGCGTCATCTTGGCGGCAGCCTACAAGCAGCTCAATATGCGCGTGATTCGGGAGTCGGTGTTCTTAACGGCTAAGACAGGAGCGATGGTTTGCTGGCTCTTCGTCGGCTCATCGATCTTCTCGGCGGCATTTGCCCTGCTCGGCGGCCAGACTTTGGTTGAGAAGTGGGTCTTGTCCCTAGGCCTCAGCCCAATGGAATTTTTGATCCTGGCTCAGGTCATTATTTTCTTCCTGGGCTGGCCACTCGAGTGGACTGAGATCATCGTGATTTTCATGCCGATCTTCGTACCCCTGCTTGATGACTTTGGTATTAATCCATTGTTCTTCGGTCTCTTGGTTGCCCTCAATCTGCAGACGGCATTCTTATCGCCACCGGTAGCGATGTCAGCCTTCTACCTGAAGGGCGTTGCGCCTCCACACGTAACCCTTAACCAGATTTTTGCTGGCATGCTGCCGTTCATGGGCATTCAGATTCTGGCGATTGTGTTGCTCTACACCTTCCCTGCCATTGGTTTGTGGCTACCCGAAGTGCTTTACAAATAGTAACTCCTGTTTTTGTAAGAACCCCGCGCAAGCGGGGTTTTTTATTTCCAAATTAAAATGGATTCATGGTGATAACAACCCGGCGCAACTCTTTGCTATTTCGTATCTTCAAATGGATGGTATTCGCCATTACCAGCCTGATTGGCTTAATTGCTTGTCTTGCTTTAATCTATTTCGCCTCTGCCAACAATAGCCCCTCTGGCAGCGAGCGCATGCTGGGTCTGAATGGCACTGTGAATATTGGCTTTGATGCCAGCGACATTCCCCATATCAAGGCAACTACCGCGAGTGATGCCTTATTTGCGCTTGGGTATTTGCATGCAACCGAACGTTCGTGGCAAATGGAAATTAACCGCCGGTTGGCGGCGGGTCGCCTCTCAGAAATCCTGGGGGAAGATACCCTGAAAATTGATCGCTTCATGCGTAGCGTCGGAATTAAATACAGCGCTGAGCGTCAGTACGAGCGCTACCCAGTTGAAGCCAAGAACTTACTGCAATCCTATGCTGATGGCATCAATGCAGGCAATGCGAAATTGGGCTGGGCCTTACCAATAGAGTACTTTTTGATTGGCTCCAAGCCAGGCCATTGGTCGCCAACCGATAGCATCGCCTGGATGTTAATGATGGCAATGGATTTGGGCGGCAACTGGCAAAAAGAGTTGCAGCGTTTGGAGTTATCGCGTGATTTAACTACGGCGCAAATTTGGGAAGTGCTGCCCCCATACACTCCAGGCAATCCCGTCACGAATCTGGACTTTGCAGCGCTGTATAAAAATATGGGCATTTTTGCGGATACGGAGAGTAGCAAATCCATTAAGCCCCTGGGCATTCAAGATGTGCGGCTTCCCAAAACTAAGCAAGATGAGATCTTGCGTGCTTTGTTGCCCGGCGGTATTGAGGGGATTGGCTCGAATAATTGGGCCCTCAGCGGCAAACGGACAACCAGCGGTAAGCCGCTCCTCGCCAATGATCCGCACTTGGGTTTATCGGCTCCGGCACTGTGGTACTTTGCTCGCATTGAGGCTCCGGGGATCAATGTCATCGGCGCTACCCTGCCTGGTATTCCAGCAGTAGTACTTGGCAGAACGGATAGTATTGCCTGGAGCTTTACCAATACTGGCCCCGATGTCCAAGACCTCTTCATCGAGGAACTCGATCCCGCTAATCCCGGCCAATACCGTACTCCCGATGGCATGGCTGCGTTTTTAGTTCGCGAGGAAGTGATTGAGATTAAAAATAAACCGGCACATCGCTTTATCGTCAAACAGAGTCGCCACGGACCCATCATTTCAGAAACCTACGATCGGGCTAAAAATTTAATCAATACCGATCGCTTTGCTTTAGCCCTGCGCTGGACTGCGCTTGATCTCGAGAATCAATCGGTGATCGGCTTACTCGATATGAATCGCGCCACGAATTTAGAGGCGCTCAAAAAGGCCTTACGCAAAAACTATGCTCCCATGCAAAACGTGGTGATGGCTGATACCGCCGGCAATATTGCGTTTCAGGCGGCTGGAGTTGCGCCCAAGCGCACCCTCCATCAAGGCCTCTACGGGGTTGCACCGGCCCCAGGCTGGGATAAGCAATACGACTGGCAAGGCTATATTCCATTTGATCAGTTGCCTGCACTCGATAATCCTGAGCAAGGCTGGCTTGCGACTGCCAATCAGCAAATTCTGGCTGCCAATAATCCCAATCCGCTCACAGGCGATTGGGAGCTGCCATTTCGGTATGATCGTATTACAGCCTTAGTGGAAGCAAAGCAGCAGCATGACTTTGCTTCGATGCGAACCATGCAGGGCGATACCCTTTCTCTGGCAGCAACGCCGCTACTGCCACTTTTTAAAGCAACGCAATCTACTCATTCGAGCGCCTTAGCAGCACAAGCCATCATTGCGGGATTTGATGGGGATATGCGCATCGATAGCAGTGGCGCCCTCCTTTTTAATGCGTGGGTAGATCAACTGACGCGCCATTTATTTTCTCGCCTGGGGGATTATTTTTCCGTACAGTATGGCAAGCGTCAATTTAGAGATGCCTTACTCGAGCAGCTGTCAAATCCCAACAGCGCCTGGTGCGACTCGCCCAAAACAGAAGGCGTAGAGAGCTGTGCGCAGGCCTCACAACAGGCGATGGATAAAGCGCTGGAATACCTCAGTACGCAATACGGCAGCGATCCGGCCAATTGGAAATGGGGGGATGCGCACGTCGCCGTATCGGAGCACCGACCCTTTAGTCGGGTTCCGTTTTTAAATCGAGTATTCAATATTTCGGCGCCGTTCCCAGGGGATGGCTTTACGATCAATGTCGGCAAGCCAGAGCTCGGTAAACACAAAAACCCCTTTGAGACCAAACAAGCGGCAAGCCTGCGAACCGTGTTTGATCTGGCCGACTTAGAGCAATCGACTTTCATCTATCAGACGGGGCAATCGGGCTGGGTTCAAAGCAAGCTCTATCGCAATCTCAATCCCCTTTGGGCAAGTAATCAAGCACTGCCACTGCAAATGAAACCCGCTACGATTCAGCGCAAACTCGAGCTCAGACCAAAGTAGTCCTATTGGGGTTTAAAATAGGAATACACATTTATTGAGGGGTTTTACGATGAAAAGATGGATGGCGATCGCGGTCTGTATAACCGCCCTACCAATTTCAAGCGCCTTCGCTGCTTGGCAAGAGATTGGCTCAAACGAACAATCGACAGTCTCCCTTGACATTAGTACCCTCAAACGGGATGGCGATAGAGCGCAAATGATGTCTATGCTGGACTTTACAAAACCTGGCGTGGATCCCAAAACAAAAGAACCAATTCGCTCCATCATTGGCCTCAATGAATACCTTTGCGAAAAAGCCCAATACCGTCCAATTGAATACAAAGTCTTTTCTGGCAATAAAGGTGAAGGTAAGGTCGTTGCAGATATTAAATCCCCAGACAGTCCATTTGAAACGATCACCAGTGGCTCATGGGCTGCGGGAGTCTATAGCATTGCCTGCCGAGCCAAATAAACAGCGGCTCTTTCCTCAACTCTGCCGCTGCATCGCGTGGCATAGCTTGAGCTATACCTTAGTTATTGGCTTTAGTATTTTCTTTTTATCGGGCTGTGCCCTGCCATTGGCGGCCATCGGCAGTGCTGGTACAGCGACTGCCAGTGCCGTAGGGGGTACTGTGGCCACAGCAGCAGTAGCTAATCCGAGTACAGCAGTTAGTGTAGCCTCAACCGTAACTACCGGAAAATCGCCTTTAGAGCATGCCGCCTCTGAGGCGACCAAAAAAGAATGTAATTTTTTAAATCTACTAGGTCCTAAACCCGTTTGCCAAGAGCTTGTGCTTCCAAAGATCATGGATCATAGCCAAGAAATGGTTGGGATTGCAGATCGACCAACTCCCCTACCAAGCCCTGTCCCCGGTAGATAAATAAAGACGCACACGATCTATTGCGAGGCGACCTAATGCCCTGAGATGGGCTTTAACAGACCCCGCAAATCATTGTGGTCTAAGGTGTGCATTAGCTCCAGTAACTCACCCAACTCACCCTTCGGAAAGCCTTTGCGGGCAAACCAAGAAAGGTAATCTCCGGGTAATTCTGAAAGGGTGCGGCCCGCATACTTGCCATAGGGCATTTTCATGCGAACGAGCTTTTCAAGGGATTCTGGGGTCACTGAGGTGCTGAAAGGAATTGGGGTGGCTGATGGGGTTCGAACCCACGACAACTGGAATCACAATCCAGGACTCTACCGCTGAGCTACAGCCACCGTAGAAGAAATGAGATTATAGCTTTTTGTCGGCTTTTAGCCAAAATTTGCCGGTCGGCCAAAGCGAGGCCAATCTGAGCTAGTTTTTAGGGCAAACATGCCATATAAAAGCGCTTAATTTCGGGGTCACAGCGTACGTCCTTGAGGACAATCGGCCGCTCTAAGGAGATTCCTTCAATCGAGCGGCAGCGGCTGAGTGCAACATAGACTTGACCCGATGCAAAGGCCCCTGAGGATAGATCGACCTTCACTTTATCGAGGGTCTTGCCTTGGCTTTTATGGATCGTCACGGCCCACGCTAACATCAGCGGCATTTGCTCATAGGAGCCAATCACATTGGGCTTAATTTTTCCAGACACCATATCGTGGTCATACTTATACGACTCCCATTTAAATGGCGTTACCTCAACCATATTCGTATAAGCCCCATTGGGTATCTTGACCTTAATTTTGTCTTTGCTTATTTCATGCACAATGCCAATGCTGCCGTTCACCCATTTTTTTGGAAAGCCATTGTCATTGGCCGTAAACATCACCTTCGATCCTGGTTTCAGGATTAAGTTCATGGGTGAAGGTAAATTGCGCTCATCCACATTAAACTTTCCTTCGAGCTTGCCTGTAAAGCTGGTGGCATCGCTCGTCAGGTTTTTTAGCTCACCGTGGTTGATCATGTCTGCCCTGGCATTGGTCGTAGTCAGGGTAATGGTTAGCGGATCAGGCTCTGCTGCCTTAGCAAAGCAGGCATCATTGATGGTTTCCAGCGCCACTTCAATGTCTTCATTAATGCGGATTTGATTGAGAAGCTGCGCAAAATGAGCATCTTTTTGACGAAATATTTTCGTCAGCTCGATCATCGTAATGTCTTTACGGTGCAGTGCCATAGCGCAAAAGAAATACGGACCCTCATAGCCACGCTCATGCAGGATGTGCATGTCGTTACTCGATACTACTGGCGGCAATTGAAATAAATCACCGACAAACATGATCTGTATTCCCCCAAATGGCTCGCCTTTTTGGGGGCCGTTTTCACGCAAGAAGAGGTCAATTGCATCCACCAGATCAGCCCGCACCATCGAGATTTCATCGATGATGAGTAAGCGAATGTCTTTATACAACTGCCGCTCACGCGAAGAACGTAAGGGCTTGATATCTTCTTCCGGAAAAATCAAACGCGGCGGCAAGCGAAAGAAGGAATGAATCGTGACGCCGCGCACCTGCAGTGCTGCAACCCCTGTAGGTGCGAGAACCACGACATTACCAGAAATAGTTTTACGCAAATGACTGATTAAAGTGGTTTTACCTGTACCTGCCTTGCCACTAATAAAGATATACGGATCGCCTCGCTCGACTGCATCTAAAGCCAATTGGTAATCTGGGGTGATCTCTAGCTCAAGATCAGCGCCCTGGTTTTGCACTGCGCTCATGAATTTACCGCCGAAGCAGTATCCATCTCAAACGCAGCCCAATCCCCTAGCTCCAAACTCGCCTCAAGAAAAAAATCGGCAATCGCCTCTTTGCTTTGTACTTTCGCTAAGGTATGGTGATCCGATAGGCGCTGGCGCCAATAACGTGATCCCGCCCTGCCATGGGCTAGACCCAGAATATGCCGCGTAAAGGCGCCAATATAAAATGGCTTGCCCTTACTCTGGCATTCATCAAACCAGCGCCACACTTGATGCACTAAGCCAATTTGCACGCGATGCCACTCCGACTCGCTAAAGAGATAACCCGCAGCCTCACCATTGGTCTCCAGTAAATCATCCCAGCCGAGTAACATGGCCGGAAAGTGATAGGCGGCGCGCCCCACCATAAAGCCATCAAAGTCATGCCAATGGCCTGCTATTTGGTCGTTGTTCTCGAGGCCGCCATTGAGTAAAACGGCTACGCCTGGAAACTGCTTTTGGAGATCTAAACGCAATTGCGCTGCTACGGCATAGTGCAATGGAGGCTTAGTGCGGTTCTCTTTTGGAGAAAGGCCCTTCAATACGGCGTTCCGTGCATGAATGGTGACTTGATGGGCACCTGCATCAGCAACGGCCAACATAAAATCCAGTGCAAATTGGTAGTCTGCTGGATGCGCATTGGCATCCATGTGATCTAGGCCCAAGCGGTGCTTCACCGAGATGGGCAAAGCGCATGCTGCCCGCATCGCTCGAACGCAATCGGCCACTAACTGCGGTTCTGCCATCAGGCAAGCACCAAAGGCGCCGCGCTGTACCCGCTCTGAAGGACAGCCGCAATTGAGATCGATTTCGTCATAGCCCCATTGGGCTGCGAGAGCTGCTGCTTTTGCAAGATCCGCTGGCTCACTGCCACCCAGTTGCAACACCACCGGGTGCTGCTCGCTCGAGTAATCCAGATGACGTGGCACATCACCATGCAGCAATGCGCCCGTGGTCACCATTTCGGTATAGAGAACAGCTCGCTTAGACAGTTGCCGATGGAAAGAGCGGCAGTGGCGATCAGTCCACTCCATCATCGGCGCAACGGCTAAACGCTTCCCTCCTGGATTGGCTTGGTGTTCGTTGTCGGATTGCGTCATTGCATCTGAATCCATTGGATTTCTGTCATTCGCCTCGTGCCATTATCCTGCACCACTGCTTCATGCAGAGAGAAAAACCACCCGAAGGTGGCTTTTCTGATGCAGATTGAAACGCCTACTCGCGCGAAGCCTTCTTGCGATCATGCTCTTTTAAGTAACGCTTGCGAACGCGGACACTCTTTGGGGTGACTTCAACCAATTCATCGTCGCTAATAAACTCCACTGCGTACTCTAAAGTTAGGTCGATTGGCGTGACTAAGCGAACTGCCTCATCCGTTCCAGAGGAGCGCACGTTGGTTAGCTGTTTCCCTTTAATCGGATTAACCACTAAATCGTTATCGCGACTGTGAATACCGATTACCATGCCTTCGTATACAGGGTCACCGTGCTTCACAAACATGCGGCCACGATCCTGTAACTTCCAAATTGCGTACGCCACTGCTTCGCCATCATCTTGACTGATCAGCACGCCATTATGACGCTCGCCCAAAATACCGTCTTTCGCAGGTGCGTAAGAATCAAAAGTATGACTCATCAAACCATTGCCACGGGTCATGGTCATAAAGTCGCCCTGAAAACCAATCAGACCACGTGCTGGAATACGGTACTCCAGACGCGTACGCCCTTTTCCGTCGCTCACCATATCTTGCAACTCACCTTTGCGCTTGCCTAAATCTTCCATCACGGCGCCTTGGGTCGCATCTTCGACGTCAACCGTTAAATTCTCATACGGCTCCATCTTCACGCCATTCTCTTCATGAAAAACGACGCGCGGACGGGATACTGCCATTTCGTAGCCTTCGCGGCGCATGGTCTCTACAAGAATAGTGAGGTGCAATTCACCGCGACCTGATACTTCAAACACAGTATCGTCATCCGTTTCTTTTACGCGCAATGCCATATTGGACTTCAATTCACGATCTAGGCGTTCGCGGATCTGACGGCTAGTCACAAACTTACCTTCACGACCTGCAAATGGGCTAGTGTTCACCATAAAGTTCATGGTTAAGGTTGGTTCATCGATCTTCAGCATAGGTAGTGCTTCAGGCATATCAACTGCACAGACAGTGGTACCAATAGCCAACTCTTCAATACCGTTAATCAACGCAATGTCACCAGCAAAGGCTTCGTCAACAACCTCTCGCTCCAAGCCTTTGAATTTCAATACTTGATTAACGCGCCCTTTAAAAGGGACTCCCTCTGGGCCATTCATGCAAATCACTTCCATGCCCGGCTTAACGCGGCCACGGTTCACACGACCAATACCAATTTTGCCCACGTAACTGTTGTAATCAATCGAGGAGATTTGGAACTGCAAAGGACCATCCGGATTATCGTCACGGACAGGAACATGCTTTAAGACAGCATCGAACAGAGGACGCATATCGCCCGAGCGAACGTCTTCTGCATTGCCTGCATAGCCGTTTAAGCCAGAGGCGTAAATGATTGGGAAATCAAGCTGCTCTTCCGAGGCGCCCAGTTTGTCAAACAACTCGAACGTTGCGTTAATTACGTAATCACAGCGCGCGCCTGGGCGATCGACTTTATTGATCACGACGATTGGCTTGAGACCTAAGGCCAATGCTTTCTTGGTTACGAAACGGGTTTGCGGCATGGGGCCTTCAACTGCATCAACCAATAACAAAACGCCATCGACCATCGAGAGTACACGCTCTACCTCACCGCCGAAGTCAGCGTGGCCTGGTGTATCAACGATGTTGATGTGAGTACCGTCGTATTCAACTGAGCAGTTTTTGGACAGAATCGTAATGCCACGCTCTTTTTCAAGATCGTTCGAGTCCATAACCCGTTCGGTCATTTTTTCATTGGAGCGGAAGGTACCAGATTGGCGCAGCAATTGATCCACTAAGGTGGTTTTGCCGTGGTCAACGTGGGCGATGATTGCAATATTACGAAGTGCGCGTTTAGTCATGTGAAGCTTCTAAAGTTAAAAAATAAAGTTAAGTGAATGCTGCTGTTCTAGGTTAAGGAGCTTGTGAAATCAAGCGTTTAGGGTGCAGTACGCCGGAACGGCAATCGGCAGTACCAATAAAATTGTGGGGCGCTGCGGTCGCGCGATAAATCCGTACCAAGGCTTCTGCCAATGGAAACTTCACACTACCCATTAAGGGAACGCGCTGACCCATTTCCAGTCGCTTGGCTTGTTGCTCATCTACGGTGAGGTGAGGCAAGGTTTGTAATAAAGCATCTACTGGCAAGACAAAATCAGCGTGGTCTGCAGTTGTCCGTAAGAGATCATCCAAGGAGATAGCCTGTGCCAGGCTTAGGTGGCCCACTTCGCTACGACGAAGGCCAACCAAATGGGCGCCACAGCCCAGGGCCGCGCCTAGATCTTCTGCCAAAACCCGAATATACGTTCCCTTACTGCAACTCACCTCCAAAGTAGCTTCAGGCCATTGCACCTCAGTCCAAGCAATAGCATGGATGATGACCGAACGCGCATCGCGCTCGAGCTCGACGCCAGCACGAGCGTACTCATATAACGGTTTACCGTCACGCTTGAGTGCCGAGTACATTGGTGGCACCTGCAGAATCGGACCAGTAAACGCCGGTAACAAGGCATTCAAGGCAATCTGAATGGCAGCATCATCAGCAAACTGCGGCAACGGAAAGGACGTCACAATCTGTCCTTCAGCATCGCCTGTATCGGTATTAGCACCAAAACGGACGCGGGCAATGTAGCGCTTGTCTGCATCCAACAAGTCTTGCGAGTATTTGGTTGCCTCGCCCAAGCAAATCGGCAGAAGGCCAGTTGCCATTGGGTCTAAGGTCCCGGTATGCCCTGCTTTATCGGCATTGAGTGCGCGCTTAACCGCAGTCACAGCACCCTGTGAACTCATACCAAGGGGCTTATCCAGCAACACGACCCCATCAAGGCGTTGGCGCATCAAATTTCTCAGTCTTTGCGGTCACTGTCGACCGCTTGATCAATTAATCGGGACATTTCCATGCCACGCTCAACCGATACGTCATGCACAAAATGCAGAGTAGGAACCGTATGAATATGCAAGCGCTTGAACAGCAAAGAGTGCAAATAGCCCGCCTTTTCTTGTAAGGCAGTCAGAGCGTGATCTGGATCAGCGCCAAGAACCGTGAAGAAGATTTTGGCATGCGCTAAATCCGGTGACAGCTCAACCCCTTGCAGGGTAATGAGTCCCAAACTGGTGCTGCGCAATTCGCGCGGAATCAACTCAGCCAAATCGCGCTGAATTTGATCCGCTAAGCGTTGATTGCGATGGGGGCTCGTTTTGTGCATAAAGACCGCAATCCGAATTAGAGCGAACGCGCTACTTCAGTCACTTCAAACACCTCAAGCTGATCGCCCTCTTGAATGTCGTTGTAGCCCTTCAATGACAGACCGCACTCAACACCGGCACGCACTTCTTTAGCGTCATCTTTAAAGCGCTTGAGTGAGTCAAGCTCGCCCGTCCAGATAACGACGTTGTCACGCAGCAAGCGTACGCTTGAAGTACGCTTAACCAAGCCGTCAACTACCAAGCAACCTGCAATCGCGCCAACTTTAGATACCAAGAAGACTTGGCGAATCTCAACCAGACCCGTGATCTCTTCCTTCTTATCTGGAGTCAACATACCGCTCAGAGCCAACTTCACCTCATCAACAGCGTCATAAATAATGTTGTGGTAACGAATGTCTACGCCATTGTTTTCAGCTAACTTGCGCGCTAACGCATCGGCGCGCGAATTGAAACCAATGATGACGGCTTTGGAGGCAACGGCTAAGTTGACATCGGTCTCGGTAATACCACCCACACCAGCATGGACAACCTGCACCTTGACTTCAGGAGTAGATAGCTTTTGCAAGGATTGCGATAAGGCCTCTTGTGAACCTTGTACATCGGCCTTAATGATGATCGGCAGCAGTTTGGCTTCAATCGCACCTTCGCCCATGGTTTCCATCATGGTTTCGAGTTTGACGGCCTGCTGTTTTGCCAACTTCACATCGCGGAACTTTCCTTGACGGAATAAAGCAATTTCACGCGCTTTGCGCTCATCTGGCACCACTTGTACCGATTCACCTGCAGCCGGCACTTCCGACAGACCCTGAATCTCCACCGGAATGGAAGGGCCTGCTTCGTTGCATGGCTTGCCGTTTTCATCGAGCATGGCACGCACACGACCAAAGGAAGAGCCCGCCAAAATCATATCGCCGCGCTTAAGCGTTCCAGACTGAACCAATACGGTTGCAACCGGTCCTTTACCTTTATCCAGGC
>DAIPIK010000022.1:0-10918 GCA_036770845.1 Polynucleobacter sp.
GGGACTAGTGTTTGGAGGCCTTTTCGGCTGCCTCTAAGGTGTTCATCAGTAGCATAGTGATGGTCATGGGGCCAACGCCGCCCGGTACTGGGGTAATCCAGTCAGCAATGTATTTGGCGGTATCAAAATCCACATCGCCGCATAGCTTGCCATCCGGTAGGCGATTGATGCCGACATCAATCACAACCGAGCCAGACTTGACCATGTCACCGGTAATCATTTTGGGCTTGCCAGTAGCAACTACCAAGATATCGGCGTCTTTAGTGTGATGGGCTAGATCCCGTGTTTTGCTATTGCAAATGGTTACGGTGGCTCCGGCTTGCAATAAAAGCATTGCCATGGGCTTACCCACAATATTGGATGCGCCAACTACCACTGCGCGAGCGCCACGCAAAGGGTACTCAATGCTTTCCAATAACTTCATACAGCCGTAAGGAGTGCAAGGCTTGAATTCGGGTGCGCCAACCATGAGGGCCCCGGCATTAGCAACATGAAAGCCATCCACATCTTTTTGTGGGGCAATGGCTTCGAGTACGCGCTCCGATGCAATGTGGGCAGGCAAGGGAAGTTGCACCAAAATGCCATGAATGGCTGGATCGGCATTCAAGGTAGCAATGCGAGCCAACAGCGCTTCCTCATTCATTTCTGTTTCGTAGCGTTCTAGCACCGAATGAAAACCGACTTCTTCGCATGCTTTTACTTTATTGCGCACATACACTGCGCTCGCTGGGTTATCTCCCACCACAATCACAGCTAAACCGGGACGCGTACCTTTGGCAGTAACAATAGCCGCACGTGCTGTAATTTCAGTACGGATTTTTTTAGAGAGGGCAACGCCGTCGAGTAATTGGGCTGGCATAAAAAAGAAATAAGAGCGTTAACTAAAAATACACTGGAAATTAACTCGGCTGTGGATCCGATAAGGCCAGACGCAGGAGATCAGCAACCGTATTGACGTTGAGCTTTTCCATAATATTGGCGCGATGGGCCTCGACCGTTTTAATTGAGATGCCGAGGTCATCTGCAATTTGTTTGTTTAGACGCCCAGCAACAATACGCTCAAGGACTTGACGTTCACGCCCGGTTAACTTACCAAGTAAGCCTTGGGTGGTTTTACGTTGGCTCGCTTGACTGTAATCGGTACGCGCTTTGGTCAGCATCTTTTCTACTAGTGCGCACAACTCATTTTCTTTAAAGGGCTTCTCAATAAAATCAACCGCCCCTTTTTTCATAGTAGTTACGGCCATCGATACGTCGCCATGACCGGTAATGAATGAGATTGGCATGGGTAGATTTTCACTAATGAGGCGCTCTTGCAACTCAAGACCCGACATGCCGGGCATCCGGACATCCAAAATGACGCATGAAATAGTCGATTTATCGGTGCTTTGCAAAGATTGCAAAAAACGTTCTGCACTGGCATGGCAGCGTACTAAATAGCCATTGCTCTCAAGTAACCAGGTTAGGGAATCCCGTACCGCCTCATCGTCATCAACAACATAGACAACTTCGGTTGGATTGGGGTTGGATGTATTCATTAGGTTCATCAGTCAGTTCCGCTTGGTATTTCTAAACACGCATCATGCCAAAGCAGTTGCTTCGGTTTCCGCCGTTTGGAGAGGTAATAGTATTGTAAAGGTGCAGCCTACCGCCTTACCGCTATCGGGATCATGCTGGTTTATGGCCCACAGGCGACCATGGTGGGATTCGATGATGGAGCGGCAAATATTGAGTCCCATGCCCATTCCATCGGATTTTGTGCTGAAAAAGGGCTCAAACATACGCTCAACTACGCCATCTGCCACTCCTGGCCCGCTATCAACCACCTGGATGCGGAGCATGGCTGGAAAAGTACTGGTCTCTAAATCAGCGCTAATTTTGATCGGCGGCACTGCCCAGCGGGATGACAGCGGCGCATTTTCGCGCACGCTATCCAGGGAGTTTTTGAGCAGATTTACCAAAACTTGCTGGATCAAGACCGGATCAAGAGCGACTTTAGGCAGGTTGGGGGCAAGCTCCGCTGTGATGCTAAGACGATGGCGGTGCGCTTCTATCTCGACCAAGCCGACTGCGTCGGCCACAATGTCGGCGATATCGGAATCCTTGCGTTGCGGCTCACTGCGTTTCACAAAACCGCGGATGCGCTGAATAATGGTGCCGGCGCGGTGTGCTTGTTGGGATGCTTTCTCAAGCGCGGGAAGCAAATCTTTTGATAGGGTTTGATCTGCTTGTCCCGATAAGCGTTTGGCCACGCCCATGCAATAGTTTGAAATAGCCGCAAGGGGTTGGTTGAGTTCATGCGCTAGCGAGGAGGCCATTTCACCCATCGTAGTTAAGCGGCTCGTAAATTGCATGCGCTCTTCTTGTTGGCGCGCCAAGTCCTCGGTAGTTTTGCGTAAGGTAATATCCGTCGCAATTAAGAGTTGCGCTAAATGACCATCAACCCAGGGAATAAACCGGCGCCGCACTTCGTACCATTTTGCCTCTTCGCCAATCAGTTGAATTTCTTGTGACTCGGTTTGCCGATTTTGATTCAGCTCCGAACTGGGCAAGCCCGCTAGGGGGTCAATGTTGTCGTCTTCAAGGCCATGCAGCAAAGCGGGATCCATTTCATGGTTCGCTAAGTCAATATGGCCTTGCGAGGTGTTGCCAAACCGTTCTCGGTAAAATCGATTGGCAAACAGCAGTTCGCCGGTTTCGATGGAGATCACCGAAACGGCAGCATCCAAGCCCTCAAGCACGGTAATGAAGCGATCTTGCGAGGCAGCTAATTCCTCACGAATGCGTTTTGGTTCTGAGATATCTACCAGCGAAGTAACCCAGCCGGTTTGCTCCCCTTTTTCATTGATGAGCGGTGCGATATAGGTCCGTGTCGCGATGCGCGTGCCATCGCGACGCTGTATCACCCCCTCTATGCCGCCTTTTAGTTCATGGTGGGAGCTTGCGTTCAGTGCCAAGTCCATTTTTTTAAGCAGGTTCTCTTGTTGATCCGCTGGCCAAAAGGGGAAGGGCGGCTCCAGCCCCATTAGTTCTTCCGAACTCCAATCGGTCATTTCACAAAAGGCACGGTTCACGTAGGTAATGCGCTTTTGCATATCGTGCGCTCGTATTCCAACCGGCGTGGAGTTCTCCATGGCATTTCGAAAGTTCGTCTCTGTTCGTAAGCTGGCTTCAGCCACTTGACGAACTTGCATTTGCTTGATGACGGACCATAAGCTCAGAATGACGAATGCGCTCAGTCCAATGACTACCCCGAGCAACATCTTAAATGTGAGGTTGCTTGGTGTTGGGTATGTGTCGACGCGCAGTATTGCATTGGGGCTCAGAATGCCAAGATCCAAACTGGTTTGATTGGTTAAAGACCTTGGCGGCATATTGCGATCCGATGAGATAGCTAACACTTTGCCAGCATCGGTGGTTAAGCTAAAGCGGTACAGGCCCTTTAACTCCGGCGGTATGACGTATTCCATAATGCCTTGTGCAGAGTAAAGCACCGCCATAATGCCGCTGATTTCACCATCTGGCCCAATCGGTATGGTTTGCCAAAAGATGGTTCGCCGTTCTTTTGCCATCGGCTCATCATTGGGCAAATCAATTTGAATGAAATTACTAAAGGCCGGACGATTTGTGCTGATCGTCAACTCAATGGTTTTATTGAGCTGTGCTTTTAATTCTTTTGCGAACGGTGCTTGATCAAACCATGAATTGATTCGACTAGGTGGGGGCATCATCCATTGCCGCTGATTGTCTCGATCTAGCCAAATGAGTTGGCTAACCTCGTGGTTGTTCAGTAAAAACGATTCTGCTTCTTTTAAGGCGCTTGCTTTTGTTTTTTCATCGCTATTTATTCTGCCCAAATCGCGGCTTAGCGACATGAGCACTTCGGTATTGTTCGCAAAGCGCAATTGAATGCGCTGCTTTACTAATGACAACTCCCTGAAGAGGGCATTTTCTTGCTGATTGCGTTCCTGCATTTGCAGGGTTCCCAAAATGATGGTCATCATCACGGTAAAAATGACAATCGCTACGAGGGGTGTATAAACCAAGCGAAATCCCCTGATCCGGCGAAACCAGGCGATGTTATTGATACTTGCTGGGAAGGCAAAGGGTAGCTTCATAAAAAAGGGCTATGTTCCAATCCCTTAGTGTATCTGTCTATTAAGCTGGTGTTAATTTCATATGGTGCGACTTGCAGTGCAATAAATTCCCATATTATGAGAAATACTATCATTATGTGGAAAATTTCTTGTCAAGCACTTTAGTGCTTTTTAGAATATTCCCTGTAGAGTAAATACCACCCCAAATGAGCTAATGGAGATACGCAATGGCCGCAGTTCCGCAATCGGTTTTAGGTAAGGCGCAAACGGACGACCTGGATATTGATCCAGCAGAAACCCAAGAGTGGCTGCAGGCGCTCGATGGCGTGATCCATGCTGTGGGCCCAGAGAGGGCTGCGTATTTAATTGATCAGCAAATATCCCATGCCAGAGTCAATGGCGTAAATCAGGCCTTTCATGCTGAAACGCCTTACATCAATACCATCCCGGTGGAGTTGCAGGCCCGCATTCCCGGCGATCAAAACATCGAGCATCGAATTCGTTCTTACACCCGCTGGAATGCCATGGCGATGGTGTTGCGTGCGAATAAAGATACCAATGTGGGCGGTCATATTTCTTCCTTTCAGTCGGCCGCCACGTTGTACGACGTTGGCTTTAACCATTTTTGGCATGCCCCAAGTGCGGAGCATGGCGGTGACCTGATTTTTGTTCAAGGCCATTCCGCTCCTGGAATTTATTCACGCGCATATATGCTCGGCCGTTTAGAGCAAAGTCAACTCGATTTATTCCGTCAGGAAGTGGGCGGTAACGGTATTTCCAGCTATCCCCATCCCTGGCTCATGCCCGACTTTTGGCAATTCCCGACCGTCTCGATGGGTCTGGGTCCGATCATGGCTATTTATCAAGCCCGTTTCATGCGTTACATGGAAGACCGCGGTTTTATTAATGCCGGTAATCGTAAGGTGTGGGCCTTCTTGGGCGATGGCGAAACCGATGAGCCCGAATCGCTCGGCGCTATTGGAATGGCCGGACGTGAACACTTGGATAACTTGATTTTTGTGGTGAACTGCAACTTGCAGCGTTTGGATGGCCCAGTGCGCGGCAATGGAAAAATCATTCAGGAGCTCGAGGCGGAGTTTCGTGGCTCCGGCTGGAATGTGATTAAGGTAGTGTGGGGCGGCCATTGGGACGCTTTGTTTGCACGCGACAAAAAGGGCATCTTGATGCAGCGCCTCGGTGAAATCGTCGATGGCCAGTATCAGACCATGAAAGCAAAAAATGGTGCGTATGTGCGTGAGACTGTATTCAATACACCCGAACTGAAGGCGTTAGTTGCGGATTGGAGTGACGAAGACATTTGGAACCTCAATCGCGGTGGTCATGACCCCCATAAGGTGTACGCCGCTTTTCATTCGGCAGTGACGCATCAAAACCAACCCACCGTCATTTTGGCGCACACCATTAAAGGCTATGGCATGGGTGGCTCAGGTGAGGCCATGAACATTGCCCACCAAGCTAAAAAAATGAGTCCCGATGATGTGCGTCGTTTCCGCGATCGTTTTGAGATTCCAGTGAAAGACGAAGAGCTCGACGATATTCCCTTTGTCAAGTTTCCCGACGGCAGTCCAGAGCTGGAGTACATGCGCGCACGCCGCCAAGAGCTCGGTGGTTATTTGCCACAGCGCCGCATGAAGGCAGAGAGTTTGCCGGTACCCAATTTAGATGCATTTTCCGCTTTACTCGAAGCGACCAGCGAGGGCCGTGAGATTTCAACCACCATGGCGTTTGTACGCATGCTCAATATCGTGATTCGCGATAAGACTTTAGGTAAGCGCGTGGTGCCGATTGTTCCAGACGAGTCACGCACCTTTGGTATGGAAGGTATGTTCCGCCAGCTCGGTATATGGAATCAACTGGGCCAGCTCTATACGCCAGAAGACCAAGATCAGCTGATGTTCTACCGCGAAGATAAGCAAGGTCAAATTCTGCAAGAGGGCATCAATGAAGCGGGCGGTATGTGCGATTGGATTGCGGCTGCAACGGCGTATTCCACCCACGGCGTGCCAATGTTGCCCTTCTACATCTTCTATTCGATGTTTGGTTTCCAGCGCATCGGCGATTTAGCATGGGCTGCAGGCGATATGCGCAGCCGTGGCTTCTTGCTCGGCGGCACTGCTGGCAGAACTACGCTGAATGGCGAGGGCTTGCAACACGAAGACGGCCATAGCCATGTGTGGAGCGCTTCGGTGCCCAATTGCGTTAGCTACGATCCTACATTTGCATTTGAACTAGCGGTAGTAATTCAAGACGGCATGCGCCGCATGCTCGATGCGCAGGATGATGTGTATTACTACATTACCCTGATGAACGAAAACTATGCTCACCCTGCGATGCCAGCAGGCGCTGAAAAAGACATCATTAAGGGCATGTACAAGTTACGCTCCGTAGGGGATGCCAATAGTAAATTGCGCGTTCAACTGCTTGGCTCTGGCACTATTTTCCGTGAGGTGATTGCTGCCGCTGAAGTCTTGTATGCCGAATGGGGTATCGCCTCCGATTTGTGGGGCTGCCCAAGCTTTACCGAATTAGGTCGCGACTGGAATACCGTGCACCGGAGTAACTTGCTTAATCCAGCGGCGGCGCCACAACTCTCGCATGTGGAACGCTGTTTAAAAGACACTACCGGGCCCATCATCGCGGCAACCGATTATGTACGGACCTTTGCCGATCAAATTCGTCCAGCAATTCAAAACATGGGTCGTCGCTATGAAGTCCTGGGTACCGATGGCTTCGGACGTTCCGATACCCGTGAAAACCTACGCGATTTCTTTGAGGTCGATTACCGTTGGGTTGTCTTGACGAGTCTGAGGGCACTCGCCGACGCTGGACAAATTGATCGTCAAAAAATTGCTGAGGCAATTAAGAAATACAACATCAATGTCCAAAAACCAAACCCGATGACTTCTTAAGCCGAATGCGATATTCCAGACCATGAGTAAATTAATCGAAATTCACGTCCCCGATATCGGCGACTACAGCGACGTGCCCGTGATAGAAGTGCTCGTCAAGGTTGGCGATGTGATTGAAAAAGAGCAGTCGGTAGTCACGCTCGAGTCGGATAAGGCGACGATGGATGTGCCCTCATCGCATGCAGGCCTTGTGAAAGAAATTAAAGTCAAGGTAGGCGATTTGATTTCAGAAGGTGCGCTGGTATTGGTTATAGAGTCCAGTGATGCTGCGAGTTCTTCTCCGCCGCCCAGTACTCCAGCCCCCCAGGCAGCACCATCGATTCCGTCGGTTGCTGTAGCTACACCAGCACCAATGCCAACGCCAGTAGCTGCAGTGGCGGCAGCGCCCGCAGCTCAAGCTATGCCAGTGGCTGCTGGAAATGATGTGAGCCATGCCAGTCCAGCCGTACGCAAATACGCCCGTGAGTTAGGTGTCAATGTGGCCCTTGTTAAAGGATCGGGCCCGAAAGGGCGCATTACGCAGGAAGACGTTCAAGCCTTTGTAAAAGGTGTGATGAGTGGCGCTACTCCAACTGCAAGCACGAAGTCGGGTGGCAATATGGGCGGCCTGGATTTATTACCATGGCCGACCGTTGACTTTACGAAGTTTGGCGCAATTGAGCGTCAGCCTTTGTCCCGTATTAAGAAGTTATCGGCTGCTAATTTAGCGCGGAACTGGGTGATGATTCCGGCGGTCACTTACCATGAAGATGCCGATATTACCGAGCTTGAAGCGTTCCGTGTCTCAACCAATAAAGAGAATGAGAAGCAGGGCAATAAGATCACGATGCTGGCCTTCATGATCAAGGCAGCAGTAGCCGCACTGAAAAAGTATCCGGAATTCAATAGCTCGCTCGATGGCGATGATTTAGTGCTGAAAAAATACTTCCACATTGCTTTTGCTGCAGACACCCCCAATGGGCTCGTCGTTCCAGTCATTCGCAATGCCGATCAAAAGGGTATCAATGAAATTGCGCGCGAGACAGGTGAACTCGCTGCATTGGCACGGGAAGGTAAATTAAAGCCGGATCAAATGCAGGGGGCCAGTTTTACAATCTCCTCCCTTGGCGGCATTGGCGGAACCTATTTTTCGCCGATCATCAACGCGCCCGAGGTCGCTATTTTGGGCGTCAGTAAAGCGGCAATGAAGCCGGTCTGGGACGGCAAGCAATTTGTGCCCCGACTGATATGCCCACTGTCCTTAACTGCAGATCACCGTGTGATTGATGGAGCCTCAGCGACGCGGTTTACGGTCTATATCGCCCAGCTCTTGGCTGATTTCCGCCGTGCGGCACTTTAAGAGGAATCACCATGACTAAGCAATTGATTCTGGTTCCGGACATTGGTGACTATGACGATGTACCTGTTATTGAGGTACTCGTAAAGGTAGGCGATCGGATTGAAAAAGAGCAGCCCCTGTTGGTGCTGGAGTCCGATAAGGCCACGATGGAAGTGCCAGCCGATGCAGCAGGCACGATTACGAGCATTGCAGTGAAAGTGGACGACAAGGTTAAAAAAGGTACTGTCATTGCTGAGATTGAACTTGAGGCTGGTGCCGTACCAAAGCCAACTGCGCCGGCAGCATCGGCTCCAACTTCAAGCTCAGCTCCATCACCACAAGTCACTGCTGCACCAATTGCAGTTAGCAGTGCAGCAAGTGCTTTTCAAGGTAAGGTCGATCACGAATGCGATTTACTGGTGCTCGGTGCAGGCCCCGGCGGATATAGCGCTGCATTTCGTGCAGCCGATTTAGGTCTGAATGTAATTCTGGTCGAGCGCTATCCCACTTTGGGCGGCGTTTGCTTAAACGTCGGCTGCATTCCATCCAAAGCGCTGTTGCACACGGCGGCCGTGATGGATGAAGCGAAAACCATGTCAAAGCACGGTATTAGCTTTGGTACTCCAACCATCGACATTGATCAGCTGCGCGCCTACAAAGATGGCGTGATTGGCAAACTGACCGGCGGTCTTAGCGGCATGGCAAAAGCACGCAAGGTGAAGGTGGTGCATGGGCTTGGCCGTTTTGCGGATGCAAACCACGTTGAAGTTAATCTCACTGCTGGACCCGGCCAAGAGGCAGGCGGTCAAAAAGAAGTGATTCGTTTTCAGAAAGCCATTATTGCTGCGGGCAGTCAGCCGATCAAACTGCCATTCTTGCCGGATGACCCACGGGTTGTTGATAGTACCGGCGCACTCCTTTTAAAGAGTATTCCAAAGCGCATGCTCGTGATTGGTGGCGGCATTATTGGTTTGGAGATGGCGACGGTCTACAGCGCCTTGGGCTCCAAAATTGATATTGCAGAAATGCTCGATGGACTCATGGCAGGAGCTGATCGCGATCTGGAGAAGGTCTGGGAAAAGCACAATGCGGGACGCTTTGATAAGGTCATGCTTAAAACCCGCGCCGCCAAAGCAGAAGCAAAGGCCGACGGAATTCATGTCACGTTTGAAGGCGATGCTGCGCCTGCAGAGCCCCAAGTGTATGACTTGGTATTGGTTGCGGTAGGGCGCTCACCGAATGGTAAGAAGATTGAAGCAGGCAATGCCGGTGTTGCGGTAGATGATCGCGGCTTTATTGCAGCAGATCAGCAGATGCGCACGAATGTCTCTCACATTTTTGCTATTGGGGATATTGTCGGTCAGCCCATGCTGGCTCACAAAGCAGTGCACGAAGGCCATGTTGCTGCTGAGGCGGCGGCGGGTCAAAAATCCTTTTTTGATGCCAAGCAAATTCCATCGGTTGCCTATACCGATCCAGAAGTGGCTTGGGCAGGGCTTACCGAAGAGCAGTGCAAGGCACAAGGTATTGCCTATGAGAAAGGCCTCTTTCCGTGGGCGGCCAGCGGCCGTGCGATTGCCAATGGCCGCGATGAAGGATTTACTAAGCTCTTGTTTGATGCCAAGACCCACCGCATTATTGGCGGCGGTATTGTTGGCACCCATGCAGGCGATTTAATTGGTGAGGTCTGCCTAGCGATTGAAATGGGAGCGGATGCCATTGATATGGGTAAAACCATTCACCCGCATCCAACCTTAGGCGAGTCGGTCGGCTTGGCTGCGGAAGCGGCGCATGGTCACTGCACTGATCTGCCGCCTGTGCGAAAGAAGTAATGTCCTGCTGAAAGAAAAAATCCCCTGCCAGAACCTGACAGGGGATTTTGTTTAGGGCTTGTATTGCGAATTAACGCTTTGACGATTTAGTGGCTTTCTCGGTGGCCTTCAATACGGATTCTGTCGCATTGCTTAGGTTCGTTTGGGCAACATCCAGAGCTTGCTTCATTGCTTTTTGGCTGTTCTCATAAATCGTACTGGCCGAGGCAATGGCTTGCTTCATGGCTGCAACGGCGGCTTCTGAACCAGCCGGTGCATTTTTGCTCCAGTCTTCGACCATCGCGTTCATTTTCTTCTGGCTGGCCTGCATTTCTTTTTCAGTTGTCTTAGAAAAGCCTGCTTGCGTATCGTTTGCTAATTCGTATAAATGGCGGCTGTAGGCCATCATCTTTTCGGCCATGGGCTGGACCGTTTCGGCTTGGTGCGCTAAAAGCTGTTGGACATCTTTAATTTCCAGCGCCTTTTTGACATTATTCATGCTGTCGCTGAGGCTAGCTTTGGCAATGTGCATATTCAGTTCAACCAATTTTTCAATGCTGGCCAATGCCTGGTTTGTAATGCCGGTGAGGGTTTCTAGATTGGCCTTTTGTGCTGCAGCCAGTTGTTCTGGTGTGAGGTTCATATTGGTTCTCCGAGTATTTTGTGGGGTGCTGTATGGCTAATAACTATTCGCTAGATTATAGTTCTATTTTTGTTGCAATGCACAAAGACTACAAGATTCATACAAAATATGAATAAAGC
>DAIPIK010000023.1:0-10768 GCA_036770845.1 Polynucleobacter sp.
CCGCGATCATCGGGTTGCATATTGACCCTGGCTTGCACGGGAAAGCTGCGGGATTGCCTAGATAGGCGACCCATGCTGGGCTGGGGTAGCGGCTCCGTTTTCTCAAGGGCAGTCTTGAGTTCGTATTCCACTAGTTGAATGAGGTCGCGGTAACTACCGGTTTCAGTGAGGCGATTCATACCAGTAACCTGAAAGGTATCGAGTGCATAACCATGGCGCGTCGTATGAATACGCGCATCCCAGATCGAAAAGCCATGGCGCTCAAAATAGGCACAGATGCGCGCAAACAAATCCGCTTGATCCGGCATATAGACTGCGACTTGCAAGCCTTCACCTACGGTCGATAATCTGGCGCGCACTACGGGCTCTGCGCTATCGACACGATTAAAGAGGTGCCGAGTTAACCAGGCAATGTCACCTGCATCTTGACGCAAGAAAAAGGCGACATCCAATTTTTGCCATAAGTCAGCATAGGCCTCGTCTTCAATCCCATTTAATCTGAGATTGCGCCGGGATTCTTCTTGATGCTGGGCTAACTCCGATGTGGCATCGGTTTTGGCGCCGCCCAGCACGCGCAAGGTAGCTCGATAGAGGTCTTCTAGTAACTTGGCTTTCCACGCATTCCAAACCTTGGGGCTGGTGCCTCTGACATCGGCAACAGTGAGTAAATAGAGCGCAGTCAGATGGCGCTCATCGCCCATTTCTTTGGCAAAGTGCGCAACGACATCGGGATCCGAGATGTCTTGCTTTTGCGCCACTTGACTCATCTTCAAATGCTTTGCTACTAACCAAACCACGAGCTCGGTATCGGCTTTGCTAAGACCGTGGTCTTTAGCGAACTGCCGCACATCGCGCATACCTAACTCGGAATGGTCTCCGCCACGGCCTTTGGCAATGTCATGAAAGAGGGCTGCTAAAACAATCAGCCATGGTTTGTCAAAGTTGGCAATCAAGCGACTGCAGTAGGGGAACTCCTGCGTATGCTCCATGATCATGAAGCGACGCACATTGCGCAACACCATCAAGATGTGTTGATCAACGGTATAGACGTGAAACAAATCATGCTGCATTTGCCCGACAATTTTTCGAAAGGCGGGTAAGTAGCGCCCCAGCACGCTGGTTCGGTTCATCAGCTGGAAGGCGCGCGTCACGCCGTCTGGCTGTTTGAGGATTTCCATAAAGAGTGCGCGGTTCGCCGGATCCTTGCGCCACTGGCTGTCCATGCGTTTGCGCACGTTGTACAGCGCTCTAAAAATAGTTGCAGACAGGCCAGTTAAGGTGGGTGATTGCGTAAAGACTAAAAAGGTTCTGAGAATCTGCTCGGGGTGTTTCTCGTAGAGCATGGGGTCGGTGATATCGAGCAAGCCTTGGCGCTCAATAAAATATTGATTCTCTTCCCCAGGGATAGCGTGGGTTGTTTTTGATTCTTGAGGGAAGAGCAAGGCTTCAATGTTTTGCAACAGCACATCATTGAGCTGGGTTACGGCTTTTGCAGCCCAATAGTAACGACGCATGATCGCTTCGCTCGCAGCGCGATTGCTTTCAGCCTCAATGCCCATGGCGCTTGCGAGTGGCGCCTGCAAATCAAATGCCAATACATCCTGACGGCGCTTTGCAAGCAAATGCAGGTGGGCACGAATGGTTTCCAGTAAGCGCTTATTGCGCTTAATCTCGGTGAGCTCACGCCGTGTAATGATTCCTTTCTTGTAGAGATCCTGAAAGCCATTACCAAACTGGGCTGCTTTACTCACCCAGGTAATGATTTGGATATCGCGTAAGCCGCCCGGACTCTCTTTGCAATTAGGCTCTAAGGAGTAGGGCGTATCTTGGTATTTTTGATGGCGCTGCTTGAGCTCAAGTAATTTAGCCTGAAAGAAAGCCTTGGGATCCATGGCATTCCAATAGGCTTTGGAGAATTGCGTAAATAGAGCGCGATTACCGCCCAAGAAGCGCGCTTCCAATAAAGAGGTGCGTACCGTAATGTCCTGGGCCGCCTCCGATAAACACTCTGCGCTATTGCGTACTGACGAGCCAATCTCCACTCCCGCATCCCAGCATTGCGCAATGAATTGCTCTACTCGAGCAGATAGCGTTTCTGACTGGTGGTCAGGTAGCAAAATTAAGATGTCGACGTCGGAGTAGGGAAAGAGTTCGCTGCGGCCATAGCCGCCGACTGCAAGCAGGGCGGCATCGTTATGCAATTGGCACTGTGACCACAAATTCATGAGCAGCACGTCACTCATATTGCTAAGTTGCTTACTTAGTTTGTCGACACCTTGGTGGGCTTGAAACTCCGCATATGCTTCTTCACGAGCACTGCGTAACTGGGCCCCATTGCTGATCGTAGCTTGATTTTGTGTAGCCGTAAGCATGAATGGGGGTATGCCGTTTTCGGGGGCGGTCTATGCGCTTGGACGGAAATGCAAGCCGGCGACGCATTCTGGGGGTGGGTTGCTGCCTTCCGACCAGGTTAGGACTTCTACGCCCTTCTGGGTCACGAGTAAGGTGTGCTCCCACTGCGCTGAGAGGCTACGGTCTTTGGTTTTTACAGTCCACTGATCCGGCATCGTGCGTATGTCACGTTTGCCGGCATTGATCATGGGTTCAATGGTGAAAGTCATACCGGCTTCTAAGGTTTCGCCAGTGCCTGGTCTGCCGTAATGCAGAATTTGCGGATCCTGGTGAAAGACTTTGCCAATGCCATGACCGCAGTACTCGCGCACAATCGAGTAGCCGGCTTTTTCAGCATGGTTTTGGATTACATGACCGATATCGCCTAAGCGCGCGCCGGGCTTCACTTGAGCGATGCCAAGCCACATGCATTCAAAGGTAATTTGAGTTAACCGTTTTGCCAATACCGATGGCTCGCCCACCATAAACATGCGACTCGTATCGCCAAAGTAGCCAGCAGGGGTGATTACGGTAATGTCGAGATTAACGACATCACCGGATTTCAAGATTTTGTCGCCAGGGATACCATGGCAAATGACGTCGTTTACTGAGGTGCAGATCGATGCTGGAAAAGGTGGATATCCTGGTGGTTGGTAATTGAGTGGCGCCGGTATGGTTTTTTGTACGTCGCGCATATAAGTATGGCAAATGCGATCCAGCTCACCAGTGCTGATGCCAGGCTGTACAAAAGGTGCCACGTGGTCTAGTACTTCGCTGGCCAGTCGGCCCGCTTCACGCATCCCTTGGATGTCGTTTTCGTCGGTAAATACACTATTCATGCTTTTATTATCAACGACTTGGCGGTTTTATGGGCAATCCAAGGGCATTTTAGGGGCTGCTGGGCAGGGGGTGTGAGCTAGCCAGGGCGCCCTAGTTAATTGATATGTAAGCTATAATTTTGGGATCGGCTTGTTGGATGACGTTAATTAACTGCATCTGATGAACCGAAATTGCGGGTTAGGCCTTCCAGGGTGGCACTTTTTAGTGCAGCTAGGACCTAACCTTAGATCAAACCCTTAGGAGAATGTTATGTCAGTGACTATGCGTCAGATGCTGGAAGCCGGTTGCCATTTTGGCCACCAAACACGTTTCTGGTCCCCCAAGATGGCCCCTTATATTTTTGGCCATCGCAATAAAATTCACATTATCAATTTGGAAAAAACATTGCCCATGTTTCAGGAAGCCCTGAAAGTGGCAAAACAAATTGCAGCCAATCGCGGCACTATTTTGTTTGTTGGTACCAAGCGCCAATCCCGCGAGATCATCGCCGAAGAGGCAGCACGTGCAGGTATGCCATACATCGATAGCCGCTGGCTCGGTGGTACCTTAACCAACTTCAAAACCGTTAAAGGCTCTTTGAAGCGCTTGAAAGACATGGCAGTCGCGAAAGAAGCGGGCGATTGGGAAAAGCTTTCTAAGAAAGAAGCCCTCACCAATGACCGTGACCTCGACAAATTACAAAAAGCCTTGGGCGGTATTCAGGATCTGAACGGCGTACCTGATGCGATTTTCGTAGTGGACGTCGGCTATCACAAGATTGCGATTACCGAAGCCAAGAAATTAGGCATTCCAGTCATCGCGGTTGTGGATACCAACCATTCCCCTGAAGGTGTTGATTACATCATTCCAGGCAACGATGACTCTAGCAAAGCGGTAACGCTGTATGCACGCGGTATTGCGGATGCAATCCTGGAAGGCAAGGCAAATTCAGTACAAGAGATTTTGGCTGCCGTTAAAGAAGGCGAAGAAGAGTTCGTTGAAGAAGGGAAGGCTGAGTAATGGCTGCAATTACCGCTGCAATGGTTGGCGACTTACGCGCCAAAACCGATGCTCCGATGATGGAGTGTAAAAAAGCATTGACCGAAGCCGATGGCGACATGGCCAAAGCAGAAGAAATTCTGCGGGTGAAGTTGGGTAGCAAAGCCAGCAAAGCCGCCTCCCGCGTTACTGCTGAAGGTGTCGTGGCTGCTTTTATCAATGGCACTACTGGCGCTTTAATTGAAGTCAATTGCGAAACCGACTTTGTGTCGAAGAACGATGACTTTTTAGCGTTTACGGATAACTGCGCCAAGCTGGTTGCCAACAGCAATCCAGCGGATGTGACCGCCTTAGCTGCATTACCACTCGAAGGCGAAACGGTTGAAGCGGTTCGCACCAAGTTGATTGGTCGTATTGGCGAAAACATTACTCCACGCCGCTTTCAGCGTTTTTCTGGCGATAGCAAGTTAGTTTCCTATTTGCATGGAACCCGCATTGGTGTGATGGTCGAGTTTACGGGCGATGAAGTAGCCGCGAAAGACGTTGCGATGCACATTGCTGCAATGAAGCCCGTTGCCTTGTCTACTGCTGACGTTCCAGCAGAAAACATCGCGACCGAGCGGAACATTGCAGAGCAAAAAGCAGCCGAATCCGGTAAGCCTGCCGATATCGTAGCCAAGATGGTTGAAGGTTCGGTACAAAAGTACTTGAAAGAAGTATCGCTTCTGAATCAAGCTTTTGTGAAAAACGATAAACAAACCGTTGAGCAAATGCTTAAGGCTGCGAATACGACGATTAAGTCATTCACGATGTTTATCGTAGGCGAGGGCATTGAGAAACGGCAAGATGACTTTGCCGCGGAAGTAGCTGCTCAGGTGGCTGCCGCAAAAGCAAGCGCATAAAAGACCCTATAAAAGCAAAGGGGGTATGTCCCCTTGTCTTTATCCGGTTTTGTACCCCAAGAGGGCGTGGAAGCGAAAGTTTCTACGCCCTTTTCTTTGCCCTTTATAATGGGAATCGATCATTAAAAAATACATATAAATCAATAACCTAAGCAGACTAAACAACCATGCCAGCATACAAGCGCGTACTCCTAAAACTTTCTGGTGAAGCGTTAATGGGTGAGGATGCTTTTGGCATCAACCCAACCACCATCGACTCCATGGTCACCGAAATCACCGAGGTGGTCCGCCTAGGCGTTGAGCTGGCGATTGTGATTGGCGGCGGTAATATTTTCCGCGGTGTTGCTGGTGGTGCTGCCGGCATGGACCGCGCTACAGCAGACTACATGGGTATGTTAGCCACCATGATGAATTCCCTGGCGCTTCAAGATGCTCTGCGTCAGAAGGGTGTTGAAGCGCGCGTTCAATCGGCTTTGCGTATGGATCAAGTGGTTGAGCCTTACATTCGCCCACGGGCCATTCGGGCGATGAGCGAAGGCAAGGTAGTGATTTTTGCTGCCGGTACCGGCAATCCATTTTTTACGACCGATACTGCTGCGGCATTGCGCGGCGCAGAGATGGGCGTTGACATTATGCTTAAAGCAACCAAAGTCGATGGCATTTATAGTAGCGATCCCAATAAAGATGCGAGCGCGACACGCTACGATTCGATTACCTTTGATGAGGCAATTATTCAAAACCTACAAGTGATGGATGCGACTGCGTTTGCCTTGTGCCGCGACCGTAAGTTACCGATCAAAGTATTTTCAATCTTAAAACCGGGGGCCTTGCTGCGCGTAGTGCAGGGCGAGTCCGAAGGCACTTTAGTGCACGTCTAATAGGAGAACAGCATGTCCGCAACCGAAATTAAAAATACCACCGAACAAAAGATGCACAAGTCGCTCGACTCCTTAAAGAGTGGGCTGGCTAAAATTCGTTCGGGCCGTGCTAACCCCGGCATCTTAGAGCACATTCAGGTTGATTACTACGGCAACCCCACACCCTTATCGCAAGTCGCCAATTTGGGCTTAGCGGATGCGCGTACGATCAATGTTCAGCCCTTCGAAAAAACCATGGTGGCGGTGATTGAAAAAGCCATTCGGGATTCCGACTTGGGTTTAAATCCGGCATCGCAAGGCACGATTATTCGAGTACCGATGCCAGCCCTGACGGAAGAGCGTCGCCGTGAGTTAACCAAGCTCGTCAAAAGTGAAGGTGAGGATGCGAAGATTGCGGTGCGTAATTTACGCCGGGATGCGAATGAGCATTTAAAACGCTTGACCAAAGATAAAGAAATCTCCGAGGACGAAGAGCGTCGCGCTACCGATGAGATTCAGAAGATGACAGACAAAGCCGTCATCGACATCGACAAAATTGTGGTTGATAAAGAAAAGGAAATCATGACGGTGTAGTTACTGTCCTGATCTTTGCTCATCAATAAAGTCCATGGTTAAACACACTAGCTCAACAATCGAGGTGCCCGAGGTTAGGGCAGTGCCACGCCATGTAGCAATCATCATGGATGGCAATGGCCGCTGGGCAAGTAAGCGCCACATGCCACGCGTTGCGGGTCACTCGGAAGGTTTGGGCGCGGTTCGGAAGGTGGTTGAAGAATGCCGCCGCCAGGGTGTGGAATTTCTTACGGTGTTTGCCTTTAGTTCCGAGAATTGGCGTCGTCCTCCAGAGGAGGTTGGCTTTTTAATGAAGCTGTTTCTCAAATCCTTGCGGGGTGAAGTGGGACGCTTGGCAGAGAATGGCATTCAACTCCGCCTGATTGGTGACTTAACTCAATTCGATCAATCGATTCAAGAGATGATTACCTACTCCGAAGAAAAGACCGCACACTGCAAAGACCTCACTTTGACGATCGCCGCGAATTATGGCGGTCGCTGGGATATCTTGCAGGCAATGCGAGCCTGTCTGCGTGCAAATCCCAACATCGAAGCCGATGCGGTATCCGAAGAGCTGCTACAGCCCTATTTATCCATGGCCTACGCACCCGAACCCGATTTGTTTATTCGCACTGGAGGTGAGCAGCGCGTTAGCAACTTCTTGCTTTGGCAATTGGCCTATACCGAGCTGTACTTTACCGATACGCTGTGGCCAGACTTTAATGCGACCGATTTACAAACTGCGTTTGATTGGTTTAGTCAGCGCGAGCGCCGCTTTGGTCGCACCAGCGCCCAACTTGCTTCAGAAACTCTCTCTGCTTCCGCTTAAGCGACCCTATGCTCAAAACCCGGGTAATTACTGCAACTGTTTTACTGGCAGTTTTTTTACCCATCCTGTTCTTATTGCCGCCGATCTACATCAATGTCCTTTTTCTTGTGATGATTTTGTTGGCGGCGTGGGAGTGGAGCCGCTTGATTGCGCCCGGTGCCATTAGAGCAGCGTTGATCTATGCCGGCCTGTGTTTCGTTGCAATTGCGGCCTTGCTCTTCTTTTCCAATGTGGATGTGGATATCGCTCTGCTTTTATTGGCCATGGTATTTTGGATCATTGGAGCGCCACTGATCATGTCGCGTGGCACCCAGCTAACGCTATCGAAATGGCAATTCTTTTTGGCCGCGCTGGGCTTGATTTTGTTGCCAGCGACTTGGTTTGCTTTGGTGTTCTTGCGGGAAATGGGTTTGCTGTGGCTGCTCACAGCAATGGCTTTGGTTTGGGTGGCTGATATTGGCGCCTATTTTGTTGGTAAAGCATTTGGACGTCGTCGCTTAGCGCCTAAATTAAGTCCGGGCAAAACGGTTGAAGGTGCCTTGGGCGGGATTGTGCTCTGCTGTTTGTTTGCGACCCTATGCGCCCTGTATTTACCGCCAACGGCAACTATTTTTGGTGCCTTTGCAGTGAGTTGGGGTTGGCTACCCATGTTTTTGTTGGTGATCAGCCTAACGGTACTCAGCATTGTGGGCGATTTATTTGAATCCCAGCTTAAACGCCTTTCGGGAGTAAAAGACAGCAGTCATCTGCTGCCGGGGCATGGCGGTGTTCTCGATCGCATTGATGCGCTTTTACCAACCATGCCCATCGTTGTATTACTGGTTGGACTCTTAAAATGAATAGTGCTAGCAATTCTTCTATGCGCCGCCGTGTTGCGGTGCTGGGGTCGACCGGATCAATCGGCGTCAATACTCTGGATGTGATTCGCGCCCATCCCGATCGCTTTCAGGTGGTGGCATTGACGGCAGGTCGGCAGGTCGAGCGCTTGGCAGAGCAGTGTCTTGAATTTAAGCCTCGCATTGCCGTAGTAGCCGATGCCGCGGGCGCTGCACAGTTAAGCCAATTGCTTGGAGAAAAGGGCAGTCAACTGACGATCCTCCACGGCCCAGATGCATTGCTTACCGCCGTTCTGGAGTCGGACTGCGATACCGTGATGGCGGCAATTGTCGGCGCGGCTGGTTTAGCGCCCACCTTGGCTGCAGCGCAGGCTGGTAAACGCATTCTG
Organism: Polynucleobacter sp.; assembly: GCA_036770845.1. Lineage (GTDB taxonomy): Bacteria > Pseudomonadota > Gammaproteobacteria > Burkholderiales > Burkholderiaceae > Polynucleobacter. Next base: position 8,596 of record DAIPIK010000023.1, read on the forward strand.
CTCGCGAATAAAGAGGCCCTCGTCATGTCGGGTGATCTATTCATGAGCGCAGTCAAAGCAGGTGGTGCTGAACTATTGCCGATTGATAGCGAGCACAACGCGATTTTCCAATGCTTGCCGGATCGGTTTGGTTCTACATCGAATGGAAATACACGCGACCCTTTTGGTGTTGAGGAGCTATGGCTGACTGCATCGGGCGGCCCATTTCGGGAGAAGAGCCTTGATGCACTTAAAACCATTACACCCGATGAAGCGTGTGCGCATCCTAATTGGGTGATGGGGCGTAAGATCTCGGTCGATTCAGCAACCATGATGAATAAAGGCTTAGAGGTCATTGAGGCCCATTGGTTATTTGGGCTCCCTTTATCTCAAATACGAGTGTTGATTCACCCGCAGAGCGTGGTGCACTCCATGGTGCGCTATCGCGATGGCTCGGTGATTGCGCAATTGGGTCAGCCCGACATGCGCACTCCGATTGCCTATGGCTTGGCTTGGCCTGATCGCATCGATGCAGGGGTGCCGCCATTGAATTTGGCGCAGATGGCAAACCTGAATTTTTCGGAGCCTGATTTCAATCGCTTCCCGTGCCTGGCGCTGGCCTTTGAGGCGGCAAAGGTAGGTGGCACCGCTCCAGCGATTCTGAATGCCGCCAATGAAGTGGCAGTCGCGGCATTTTTGGAACAACGCTTGCCGTATTTGCAAATCGCTGGCGTGGTTCGTGAAACATTGTCTGCCATTCAATCTGTCCCTGCCGGCTCCATTGAGATTGTGCTGGGCGCAGATGCGCAGGCACGCCAAGTTGCAGCGCAGTTGGTTTCCAAGCTAGCTAATAGATAGAGGCATCCGGTGCAAGGACTCATTACTTTTTTTACCTTCGTCGTCACGATCGGGATTTTGGTGGGCTTTCATGAGTACGGCCACTATGCTGCGGCACGGATGTGTGGGGTACGCGTATTACGGTTTGCAATTGGTTTTGGTAAGCCTTTATTTCGCTTCACCAGCCAAAATAAAACCGAATGGGTGATTGGCTCTATTCCACTCGGCGGCTACGTTAAATTACTCGACGGCCGCGATCCCGAACAACAGATTGATTTAGAAAACGAGGTGAATGCCTTTGATCGCAAGCCGCTCTGGCAGCGCTCCTTTATTGTGGCCGCGGGGCCGCTGGCCAATTTCATTTTGGCGATTGCTTTTTTGATGGTGATTTACCTTGCCGGAGCGACGCAATTACCGGCGCGTCTGCAGGCTCCACCCGAGGCATCGGTCGCTGCAAAGGTGGGATTGGTTGCAGGTGACCTGGTCACGGGTTGGCGCGACATTGATGCTGCGTCAGCGGATTTTGAGCCGGTGATTAGTTGGAACCAGTTGCGCTGGCAACTGCTGGATGCAATTACGGGGGAGAAGGGCTTTGTTTTGGAGCTGACGAGCCCGAGCGGCGGCCGCATTGCTGTGCCATTTCCTACTGAGGCCTTGCCACACGTTCAGCCCAAGCAAGATCCGCTGCAGGCTTTGGGTATTCGGCCGGCAAGCGCCAAGCCAGAGGAGATGGTGATGCTGCGCCTAGGCCCGATAGATGCGCTTATTTATGCAAGCGAACGGGTTTGGCTGATTACCGTCGTTTCGACGAAGTTAATGCTCGGCCTGGTTACGGGCGAAACCTCTCTAAACCAGCTGGGCGGGCCCCTAAGTATTGCCGATATGGCGGGTAAGTCGGCACAAGTGGGTTGGCAGGCCTTTTTTGGCTTTTTAGCCCTGATGAGCATCAGTATTGGCCTCTTGAATTTGATCCCAATCCCCATGCTCGATGGGGGTCAGCTCCTGTATGATGCATGGGAGTTGGTATCCGGAAAACGCTTACCCATTTCAGTGCAAGAATGGCTTCATAAATTTAGCTTTATCTTGTTGATTTCGTTAACACTTTTTGCTTTATTTAATGACTTACAACGGTATTTCTTATCTTGAATTTGTCCCTACTAGCCCCTCGATTTAGTCTTCGACTGCTGATCCAAGCAAGCTTTGTTTTGCTGACCAGTTTTGCCATGCCATTGCAGGCTGCTGAGAGCTTTGTGGTGAAAGACATTCGGGTGGAGGGTCTGCAGCGGGTAGAGCCCGGTACCGTTTTTAGTTATTTGCCGATTCAGGTGGGGGAAACCTTTACCCAAGCAAAAGGCGC
>DAIPIK010000024.1:0-10766 GCA_036770845.1 Polynucleobacter sp.
GCCGCGAAAGCAGCGTATGACGGCAAAGTAGAACTATCTGGGCGTGAGTCATTCGCTGGCTTTGAGCGTTCAGTGATGCTCTACAGCTTAGATAGCCACTGGCGTGAGCATTTAGCCGCTTTAGATCATTTACGCCAAGGCATTCATTTGCGGGGCTATGCACAAAAGGATCCAAAACAAGAATACCGCCGGGAGGCATTTGAGCTGTATGGTGAACTCTTAGATGTGATTAAGAACGATGTGGTGAAGAGCATCATGGCCGTCAAAATTCGGAGTGCCGATGAATTAGATGCTGCCTCGGAATCCATTAATGAAGACATGAATCAAGTCAAGGATGTGCAGTATCAGCATGCCGATGTGACTACGGATTCCGTTGAGGGCGAACAGCCTGCTGAACGCACCACCGCCCCCGTTCGTTCAGGACCTAAAGTTGGTCGCAACGATCCCTGCCCATGCGGTAGTGGTAAAAAATACAAAGCCTGCTGCGGTGCCTTGAGTTAATCATGCCAGTCAATTTGCCATTGCCAGAGCGCTCTGCGCTGAGTCCAGTTGCTGGAGTGCAATTGGGTATTGCCGAGGCGGGTATAAAAAAAGCGAATCGCAAAGACCTTTTGGTCATCACGCTCAGTCCTGGTACGCAGGTAGCTGGGGTGTTTACCTTAAATCGATTTTGCGCAGCCCCAGTGCAGCTATGCAGAGCCCATTTAGACTGGGTTGCTCAAATGAACAGTGGGATCCGTGCGCTGGTTGTGAATACCGGTAATGCCAACGCGGGCACGGGCGAGCAAGGGATGCGCGATGCTTTGGAGACCTGCTGCGCCTTAGCGGCGGCCTTGAATATACAGCCAGAGCAAGTATTGCCGTTTTCAACGGGCGTCATCTTAGAGCCCTTGCCGATTGCAAAGCTAACGGCTGCGCTCCCAAGCGCCATTGCCAAATTAACTGACGATGCCTGGTTCGATGCGGCGGAAGCCATCATGACCACGGACATTCAGCCTAAGGCCTTTTCGCAAGTGGTGATTACACCGGACGGACTCATCACGTTGACAGGCATTTGCAAAGGTGCCGGCATGATTCATCCAAACATGGCTACGATGCTCGGCTTCATTGCAACGGATGCTGGCTTTGCGCCAGAGGTGTTGCAAAACCTAACTAAAGAAGTAGCCGACCTTTCCTTTAATGCCATCACGATCGATGGCGATACCAGTACTAATGATTCATTTATTGTGATGGCGACTGGCGTTTCCCCTGTAAAGATCAATAGTACGGCGGATGCCAGCTACCCCATTGTGCGATCTGCGCTCATTGCATTTGCGCGCCGACTGGCGCAAATGATTGTGCGCGATGGCGAAGGTGCTACGAAATTCATTTCGATTGAGGTGATTGGCGGCAAGACAAATGAAGAGTGCCGTTTGGTAGCAGAGGCAGTAGCCCACTCTCCTTTGGTGAAAACTGCTTTTTTTGCCAGTGACCCGAATTTAGGTCGTATTCTGGCTGCCATTGGGTATGCCGGGATTGCCGATCTGGACGTGAACCGAGTACAGCTCTGGCTGGGTGACGTTTGGGTTGCAAAAGACGGTGGACGCAATCCTAGCTACCAAGAGGCAGATGGAAAACGCGTGATGCAGGCTGCTGAGATTGCGGTCAAAATCGATTTAGGTCGTGGTACTGCTGAGCAGACCATGTGGACCTGTGATTTATCGCATGAATACGTTTCGATCAACGCCGATTACCGCTCTTAATCCCATGAACGAAAAATTAGATCGATTACTAAGTCATCTTGAGACCTTTCTTCCAAAACCATTGGATGAGGCGCAGTGGAAATCATCAACCGCATTTCGCTGGCGCCGTCGCGATAGCATCTTTGGTAGCATTGGTTTTTTGCAGCCCGTAAAACACGTTGCTGATATTTCGTATGAAGACTTACAGCACATTGATCGGCAGCGCGACGCCATTAAAGACAACACCCGTAACTTTGTACAAAAGAAACCAGCCAATAATATTTTGCTCACCGGCGCACGCGGTACCGGTAAGTCTTCATTAATTAAGGCTAGCCTGCATGCTTTTGCAAACGATGGTCTGCGCTTAGTTGAGGTTGAGAAAGAGCACTTGGCGGATTTAGCAGACATAACGGATTTATTAGCCGATCGCCCCGAGCGCTTTATCGTTTTTTGCGATGACCTTTCCTTTGAGGAAGGTGAGTCTGGCTACAAAGCAATGAAGTCGGCCTTGGACGGCTCGATATCCGCTCAGGTCGATAATATTTTGATTTATGCCACATCGAATCGCCGCCATTTATTGCCCGAATACATGAAAGACAACCATACGTATCACCACGATGACGATGGCGAAATTCATCCGGGTGAGGTGGTGGAAGAGAAGATCTCTTTATCGGAGCGCTTTGGTTTGTGGCTTTCCTTTTACCCGCCTAAGCAGGATGAATATCTCGCCATCGTGGCGCATTGGTTGCGGCATTTTGGAGTGAGTGATGCCCAAATTGAGGCTGCACGATCTGAGGCTCTAGTGTGGGCATTGGAGCGCGGTTCGCGTTCGGGCCGGGTTGCATGGCAGTTTGCAAAACACTGGACTGGCACGCACGCCTAAGCTTCTATGAGTGATGCTCGGCGCCCAGTAACCGAGGTAGCAGCCGGTATTTTGCTCGATTCACAGCAGCGCTTTTTGATGGGTCAGCGACCCGTCGGCAAGGCCTACGCGGGCTATTGGGAATTTCCAGGTGGCAAAGTTGAAGCAGATGAAACTCTTTTTCAGGCTCTGCAGCGCGAACTTCAAGAAGAGCTCGGAATCACCATTCATGGTAGCGTCGATTTAATGACCATTGAACATGATTATCCACATGCCTATGTGCGCATTCACGTTAGCGTCATTCGGGACTGGAGCGGCGAGCCTACGGGGTGTGAAAACCAAGCCCTATCCTGGCAAGACTTAAGTGCAGATCATTTAACGATAGAACCGTTATTACCGGCGGCCTTGCCGATGATTCAACAGCTGAAGCAGTTTTATGCCGAGATTAAAACTGGCACAAAGTTAGTTTGAATGGGATGTCTTCCAGAATGGGATGCGGCTTTTTGTCCCGTTCGCTTTTTAAGAAACGAACAGACAATAAGTATTTATTTGCACTGATTTCAGAAAAGACAGAATCATCCTCAACTCCAATCCGCATCAGTTGGTAGACTTTTCCAGATGGCGCTTGCTGAAATGCGCCTTGATGAGCGACCGCATCGCGCGACTCACCCGACTGACGCAATAATTTCAAAAACAATTGGGATGACTCATTCCAAGGCAGTAGGGGCGCAATGAAATTCTGCAGTAACTCACGCCGATCACCGGGCGCACTGCATTTCCATGCGTGAAAATTAGGCAGATCAATCGGACTGGTGCCTCCTGGTATCGAGAGCCGCGTACGAATGCCGTTAAGCCATTCATTTTCGGTAATCGCTGAATTGGGTTTACCAAGCGATTGATTGAGGTGCGTAGATGCGCCATCGATTTCGGCGAGGGCTTGGCTTAACACCGCTTGATCTACCTTTGCCGATGTTTTGAGGCCATGCAGCGCTTGCTTTTGACGCTCAAACTCTTTTAATAGCAGTGATTTGATATCACCCCGTGCGCCAATATCACCTAACTCAAATAAGGTTGCAATGGCACATTGGTGTAGCTCGGGATCATCGGATTTAGCAAAATGGGTATAGCGCCCAAACAAATACTCCAAGCGGAGCATGTTGCGGACCAACTCATTGAAGGGATATTCATAAACAATCACGGAATCTATTCTATGCGGAATTGCTGGGCTTGAGCCTATTTTTGATGATCCATTGGTGCAAGTTATCGATTTGGGGAATCAGCTTGTCGAGGCTACCGTCATTGAGAAGAATCGTATCCGCCGCCGCTAGCCGATCCTCGCGCGATGCTTGTTTGCTCATAATCTGCTCAATTTCGCTACGGTCCAAATTACTGCGCTGCATGACCCGTGCAATTTGCAGCTCCGGGGGGCAGTCAACCACCACCAGATGATCGATTGCCTGAGGCCAATAGCCCGATTCGACGAGAAGGGGCACCATAAAGACCAAGTACAGGGCGCCGTTTTCATGCGCTTGGCTGGCTTGCCGCATGGTTTCAGCATGAATGAGGGGGTGGGTAATGGCTTCTAGGGATTGAAGTGCGCTAGGGTCATTAAATGCAAGTTGCCGCATCTTCGGCCGATCCAGGGATCCATCGGCGGCCAAGAACTCGGGACCAAAACTAGCCTGAATTGGGGCGATGGCAGCGCCATGCGGGGAGGTAATGTCATGGGCAATTTGATCTGAATCGATTACCGTTGCCCCTAGTCCAGCCAAGCGCTGGGCTACTACTGACTTGCCAGATCCTATTCCGCCCGTTAATCCAATGAGCGGAATTTGCCCTTTTAGTGCAGTGAGGGTGGAATGCGTAGGAGTTGAGGCCATATTAGGTAAATGATGCCAGCAAATGCCAAAAAGGGCCCAAATGGAAAGGCTTGCGCGCGCCCTTGTTTCTGCCAGTAAAGCCATATCAGACCACCCAGTAAGCCACTCAGTGCGGATAGCAACACAATACCTGGTAAGGCTTGCCAGCCTAGCCAAGCGCCCAGCGCTGCCAGCAGTTTTGCATCCCCCATACCTAAGCCGTCACGGCCTTTAAGGGCGCGATAAAGCCAATTTAATGTCCAGAAGAATCCAAATCCAAAAGTCGCACCGAGGATGGCTTCTTGGGGACTACAAAAGCGCATATCCAAAAAGAGATTAAATAGTAAGCCGCCAGCAATCAGCCGAAAGGTGATGGCATCTGGAATTCGAAACGTTCGAAAATCCACATAGGCCACATAGGCCAAGGGCAAAACTAAGCCATAGCGAATCACATCAGCAAGAAAGGTGAGATCAGTCAAACAATTTGCCCCAGGTTAAAGATTGGTAAGTAGAGGATTATCACCAATCCACCAATCAAAAGTCCTACGAATACAACGAGTATAGGTTCTAGACTATGGCTCAATAAGGTAAGTCGGCTAGTTAGTTGCTTTTCGAGGGCATCGGCGCGATTGCTGAGCATGGACGCTAAGGAGCCGCTGGCGCTACCAATTTGTAACAGTTGCGCCGTCTCGTGATCAAAAAACTGCTGCCGTGGATCAGCGCGTTGCAAGGCTTCACTAAAAGACCATCCTTGTGCAAGCGATTTAAAGATGTGGGCACTCAGATCATGGCAAAGCCACTGATTTGAGGTTTGCGCTGTAATGCGCATTGCTTCTAATGCAGGTAAGCCAGCCTGCATCAAATAACCTAAGCTACGACACCAGCAGGCTAAGGTCGATTGGCGAAATAGATTCCCTATCACCGGTATCCTTAATAGGTACTGATCACAGCGCTTCTGAAACCCCGGATGTCGTAGCCATAGCAGTGTGCTGCTAATTGCAGCTAGTGCAAGCCCGCCAACCATTACTGGCAAGTACAGCATGAATTGCTCCGCTGCATTGATAAGCAATTGCGTCGCCCAGGGTAAGGGTGCATTAAAGTGACCAAAGACATCACTGAATACAGGGATGACCCAGATGAGCATAGCAATCATGAGTAAGCATGCCGAGCCTAAGGTAATTAAGGGGTAGGCTAAGGCTTGTTGTATCTGGCGCCGCAATTCAATTTGGGTGTGCAATTGCTGTTGGATGGTGCGTAGGGCAAGGCTAATTTCGCCGGATTCTTCGCTGACGCGGATTAGGCCGATAAAGGCTGGATCAAAAACCGCGTGTTGCATCGATAGGCATTGCGAGAATCGCTCACCTTGCTTTAAGTGATGCGCAATGAATGCTGTTATTTTTTGCCACGCAGGCGAAGCCGATTGATGTATTAGGTTAATGCTTTCCAGTAATGGTAATCCGGCATCAAGCAGAACCAGCATGCGTTCAACAAAAAACAGTTGCTCTTGTTTTCTTAGAGCCATAATTAATGCCAGGAGCCAAGCTGAGTATTGAGCTCAGTAAGGGTGATACGGCGATTATCAACATGGACCATGCCAGCAGAGCGCATGTCTTGAAAACCGCTACGTTGAATCTGGTCACTTAAGTCTGCGGCAGTTGTCGTACTTTCAAATAGATTGGCGATGGTGCTCGTAAATGGTAAAACTTCATGGATGCCAATCCGATCAAATAGCCCTGTTCCGCCACACATTAGGCAGTCATCCCTCGAGTCTTCGCAATGGCATTCGGAACAGATTTGACGTGCCAAGCGCTGTGAGCTAACGCAGCGCAGGCAAGCCCGTAAAACATCACTGGTTATACCCAAGCTACGCAACCGTTGAATGCTCGCCAAAGCACCGCGGGTATGTAAGGTGCTCAATACCAAGTGGCCGGTTTGCGCAGCTTGCATGGCCAGCTCAGCGGTCTCCGCATCCCGAATTTCACCAATCATGATGACATCGGGATCTTGCCGCAGCAGTGCGCGAATAATGCCATTGAAATCCAAGCCTGCTTTTGGGTGATAGGCAATCTGATTGACGCCCGCAAGGCGGATCTCGATCGGGTCCTCGATGGAGCATACATTTCGGCCGCTGGTGTTTAATTGGTTTAAGCAGCTATAGAGTGTGCGGGTTTTGCCGCTGCCAGTCGGCCCCGTTACGAGGATCAGACCATCGGGCTGATCAATGGCATTTGCGAACTGGGCCAATTGCGGCGCATGTAAGCCAAGCAAACTTAAATCCAATGCAGTGCTGGGTGGTGGCAATAAGCGCAGTACGGCTTTTTCTCCATGCAGTGTGGGCAGTATGGATACGCGGCAATCGATATCGGGGCGCGTGTAATTGAGCCCCACCGAGAGTCTGCCATCTTGGGGAATACGTTGCTCGGCAATATCCAATCTGGCCAGTATTTTGATGCGGGCAATAATGCGTTCGTGCTCCACCGCTATGGGAAATTGAAGTGTTTGTAATACGCCATCAACACGGATGCGAATGATGGTTTTGTGTTCGAGCGCCTCAATATGAATATCGCTTGCTCGTGCTTGAATCGCTTGGGTAACGATGGCTTGCCATACCCGAATAACCGTAAAGTCATCAATTTCTGGGGTCAAATTAATACAGCACCTTAATAATGTTGAAGAGAGAAGCCATGCATTTAGCGCACGGTATCGATTAGTTTTACTGTAGCGATTGCTGACCTGCAGTGCTATCGGCTGCGATTGAATTGCCTGTCAGATACCATAGACCCCAATGACAAGCTCAGCCTCCACCCGCCTACAATCCAATCACCAAAGCAATGAGTGCGTCATAGCTGCGCCGTTTGGATGCCTTGGCATCACTACGGAAATGGTCGACGGCAGTTTGATGCTTGCCCGCATTCGCTATCTGCCCGCATCGGCAAAGCATAGAGCGCCCGGTAATGCCTTAGCGACCTTGGTAGGGGAGCAATGCGATGCCTATTTTGCAGATCCTAGAGCAGTATTTGACTTACCCCTAAAGCCCCAGGGCACTGCGTTTCAACAGCGGGTATGGCATGCGGTTGCACAGCTGCAATCAGGCGAAAGGGCCACCTATGGGGCAATTGCAGCCCATTTGCATTCAGGCGCTCGCGCAGTCGGTGGTGCGTGCGGCGCCAATTATTTTCCCTTGGTGATTCCGTGCCACCGGGTTGTTGCAAAATCTAACTTAGGTGGTTTTATGGGACAGGATGCTCCCGGTCTTTATCGGGACATTAAGCTGTGGCTTCTCAATCACGAAGCGCGCGCTTGATCGGTCGTCCTGCAATGCTACAAAATTGCTGCATCACATAATCGGAGCGTGCAGCAATGAATGTGAAGTAATAAAAGAGCCAGACTGTTCTGCGAGGCAGTTTGACCTCGTTCCCTCGAGAAAAATGGTTTCGATCGGCAATCTTACTGAGCGTGAGCACAGCCAATCCGAGGGCTAAAAAACAAAAGCGCCGAATGCCTACCTCATTTGATGGAATCAAGCGTATGTAGTCCATTGCTTCTGCCAACTTCTGGTCAGCAATGGCTAGTAGCGCGAGTTGGCTATAGCCTTGGGGTTTCCAAGAAACGCCACGCGCGCTGTCTTCGGGTGAGTCCTTCAAAATATTGGTCATCTGTAGAGCTTGACCAAAGCTAATTGCTAGCGATTCGCGACCAGCAATGGCGCTAGCAAATGCGGGTGAGTGCATGGCAAAGACGCTGGTGAGCATTTCACCAACGACGCCTGCCACCACATAGCAGTACTCTTCAAATTCAGGCAAGTCGTTTAAGCCCGCCAAAGTTTGTTTGCCATGAAAGCGCAGCATACCGTTCGACATGATTTCAACGCAGCGGCTGATGGCGGCTCGCTCGTTGGCATTAAAGCCATGAAAAATGCGCAGTACGGTTGGCGTATTGGCAATCAAATCGCGTTCGTCTGCATTGCAGTGCTCTTCAAGCGCACGTAGGCAAGGGATCACAAATGCATCTACCGATTGCTTGCCTAAGACAGCATCCAGAAACAAGGAAGACAAATCCCGCTTTGCTTCGATGCTTAGAGTGGGGGCATCTTCGATCGTATCGATGATGCGGCACAGTAAATAGGTATTTCCGATGACGGTTTCAAGCGTCTTTGGCAACAAGGGGATGGTGAGGGCAAAGGTTCTAGAAACTGCCCCCAAAATGGACTGCTGGTAAGCCATGTCGGTCATGGATTGGGGATGCGCCTTGCTCATGCTGGAATTATGTCAGAGCGGGGTGCTTCAGGGGTCCTCAAAAAACATATTTGCCATAAGTAACAAGGTCATATAATTTGTGCAAATGATGAAAGAGGGCCGTTTGCCGTGCTGATTTGGTTTGTTGTCATCTATTGGGTAATCTCGGTTGGCATCGGCCTTTGGGCTGCCATGCGCGTCAAAAATACGGCCGATTTTGCGGCAGCAGGCCATAGCCTCCCCCTGCCGATTGTCACCGCTATGGTTTTTGCTACTTGGTTTGGTTCAGAGGCAGTTTTAGGTATTCCAGCCGAGTTTATTAAAGAGGGTTTGGGCGGCGTGGTCTCTGATCCATTTGGATCGGCGCTCTGTTTAATCTTGGTGGGCCTCTTTTTTGCCAAGCACCTCTACAACCGCCGGATGTTGACGATTGGTGATTTCTTTCGTGAAAAGTATGGTCGCACCGTCGAGGTCTTGGTTACCTTGTGCATCGTCGTTTCTTATTTAGGCTGGGTAGCGGCGCAGATCAAAGCACTGGGCCTGGTCTTTCATGTGGTGTCGGATGGCGCTATCTCCGAAAATCTGGGCATGATCATTGGTGCCGGTAGCGTATTGATTTATACCCTGTTTGGCGGCATGTGGTCGGTGGCAATTACCGACTTTATACAGATGATTGTGATTGTGATTGGGATGCTCTACATCAGCGGTGAAATGACGGCGCTCACGGGCGGATTTACCGTGGTCATTGAGCATGCGGCCGCTGCAGGAAAATTCTCTTTTTGGCCTGACATGAATCTCGTGTCGATCCTTGGGTTTACAGCCGCACTGTGTACCATGATGCTCGGCTCGATCCCGCAGCAAGACGTCTTTCAGCGCATTAGCTCGTCTAAGAATGTCAATATCGCAGTGCAGGCATCGATTTTGGGCGGAGTCTTATATTTCATCTTTGCTTTTGTGCCAATGTACTTAGCCTATTCGGCAACCTTAATTGATCCGGGTTTGGTAGAGCGCTATATCAATACCGATTCGCAAATGATTTTGCCTAAGCTGGTACTCGAGCATGCGCCGGTATTTGCCCAAATTCTATTTTTTGGTGCACTACTCTCGGCAATCAAAAGTTGTGCAAGTGCAACATTACTGGCACCGTCGGTCAGCTTTGCCGAAAACATCGTGCGCGGGTTTTATAAGAACTTAAGTGATCAAGGTTTGCTAAAGATTATGCGCATTACGGTCCTTTTCTTCACATTGGCGGTAACCTTATTTGCGATGAATTCGGAGCTATCCATCTTTAAGATGGTCGAAAGTGCGTATAAAGTCACTTTAGTTGCTGCATTTGTACCCCTTGCCTTCGGAATTTACTGGTCTAAGGCTAATTCCTTGGGCGGCCTGCTTGCCGTTGTTTTTGGCTTGACAGTTTGGATAGGGGCTGAGATATTAGCTCCTGAAGCTACTTTACCGCCGCAATTGGCGGGACTCTTAGCCAGCGTCGCTGGGATGCTGCTGGGTGGTCTAGTCCCCCGTTCTGCACTGCGTTAAGTGCAGATTGAATAAAATGTAATTTGCTGTAATTGATCCGCTGTGCGAGGTCTTGCAGCAGAAGTTGCCTACGATGGGTGCAATGAAAAATTTCTTGTTCTTATGGAGTTGTTATGAAAATCTGTGTGATCGGCGGGGGTGGAGCCATTGGCGGCTACCTAGCTGTCATGTTAGCGAGAGCTGGCAATGATGTAACCGTGGTCGCCCGAGGGGCCACATTAAAAGCAATTCAGGAAAGAGGACTGGCACTCATTACGAATGAAGAGCCAGAGCCCCTGCATGCGACGGTTACTGCGGTTGAAAAGATTACCGATGCCGGTAAGCCGGACATCATTATTTTGGCGGTCAAGGCCCACCAAGTCGAGCCGGTCGTGCACGATATGGCGGCGATCATGGGTCCCGACACGATTTTGATTCCAATGCAAAACGGAATTCCATGGTGGTACTTTCAAAAGCTGCCTGGTGAATATCAAGACCACTCGGTTGAGACGGTGGATGCGGGCGGCCTCATCATGCGCACGATTAATCCCAACAACATTTTGGGTTGCGTGGT
>DAIPIK010000025.1:0-10732 GCA_036770845.1 Polynucleobacter sp.
CCGATGACTGGGATACCCAAAGAGGCCTCTAAGCTGGCTAAAGTTTTACGGCCTGCCTGTGATTGCATCATCGGCCCAGTTAATATCAAGGGCTTTTTTGCTTTGAGTAATGCAGCAATTATTTCCTGGATTACTGGCTTGTCTGCTTTAATCGGAATGGGTTCAAAATCAGCCGCCTTTGGCATTGATGTACTGCCATCAAAGGCATTATCTAAAACATCGGATGGAAGGCTGATGTGTACTGGACCCGGCCTACCTGACTTCGCAATTGAAACGGCTTTTGCAAAATCACGGGGTAGTTCAGATACGCTTTTGCAAACCCAGGACGCCTTTGTCAGCGGGGCGGCAATATCAACTTGTGCCATCTCTTGAAATGCGCCCATTCCCAGTTGATTGATGGGTGCATGACCTGACAGCAGTACAAGCGGTGACTCGGCCATTCCTGCGGTGTAGAGCGCTGAAACCGCATTGGCATGACCGGGACCACCTGTAACCATAGCAATACCAATCTCTCCCGTGAGCCTTGCCCATGAGTCGGCCATATGAACTGCCGCAGCCTCATGTCGGGTATGAATCAGTTTGATTTTTTGATCATACACAGCATCAAAAATAGGCATGATGTGGTTACCAGACAGAGTAAATATATTGCTTACTCCGGCAGTCTGCATCGATTCAACCAATGCATCGGCGCCACGTTTTATTTTGGTAGACATTGTTTACTCTTTAAAAAAACTGCTTGATGTTCAATTCCCTTATATGAGAAAAAAGCCACGACGTTCATCGTGGCTTTAATAGGCTAGTCTGCAAGGATTAATTAGCAGTTAAGTTACGCGCCTTAATCACTTTTTCCCATTTTGCAGATTCAGATGCAATTTGTGCCTCTAGTTCTTTGGTGGTATTCAGAACTGGCGTCAGGCTATTAATTTCTAAGCTCTTCTGCATCGCTTCTGTTTTGACAGCCTTTACAGCTGCATCATAAATCTTGTCTCTGATGATTTTTGGTGTGTTGGATGGCGCCATTAGGGCAAACCAGCCGACATTTTCAAATCCTGGCAGTGATGCCTCTGAAACAGTAGGTATGTTTGGAAGCTGAGTTAAGCGTTTTGCGCTAGTTACGGCTAGTGCTTGGATCTGACCATTTCGAATAAAGCCGGTTGATGCTGGTACGTTACAGGCGCAAAAATCAATTTGCCCAGCGATTAAATCGGTTAGTGCGGCAGCCTCACCTTTATAAGGAATATGGGTAGCATTTATTCCTGCGGCTGTAATGAAATTTTCTCCAGCTAAATGAACCTGACTGCCGATACCAGCAGAACCAAAATTGAGATTTCGTGTTTTGGCTAAGGCAATCAGATCATTTAAGTTTTTTACCCCTAACTTAGGATTAACAGAAATAATCATCGGCCCGCTAGCAAGAGTAGTAATCGGTGAAAAGTCGGCCCCATAATTTACATTCATCTTTTTGTACATGTATGGATTTACGGTAAGCATGCTGCCAGAGGCCAATAAAAGTGTGTACCCATCTGCTGGCGCTCTTGCTACTGCCTCAGCTCCGATATTACCGCCGGCGCCACCGCGATTTTCAACAATCACATTTTGACCAAGTACTGTAGTCATTTGCTGGGCCAAGATACGCCCCAAAATATCGGTTGTACCACCTGCGGCAAACGGTATGATTAATTTGATTGGCTTCGTTGGCCAGCTATCGGCATGGGCCAGCGTACTAACGCCGGCAATGAGCATCAAGCTAAATAACTTGATGGCATTTCTTTTTATTGAACTAATCTGCTTCATAAACATGCATCTCTCCCGTTGATTTAAATTCCAAAACACCTTTGTTGTATTCGGTGCTTCTTTTTTACTTTTTATTTAATTCTTAAACAATACAGGGAAAACTAAAAATAGACTTGGGTATTGCAAGACATCTAAATCATCTATATGATGTAGATATGTCATCTATTTTCATCTCCGAATTCATTACAAGTCAAGCCCTAGAAACCCTGCGTTCTAAGCATGATGTCACTTATGAGCCAGAAAGCTACAAGCAGCGCGCAGAATTAATTTCTGCATTGCAGCATTGTGATGCCCTCATTGTTCGTAACTTGACCCAAGTCAATCAAGAACTGTTAAATGGCGCACCAAAACTAACAGTGGTAGGTCGCCTTGGTGTGGGTTTGGAAAATATTGAATTGCCTGCATGTGCGCAGCGCAATATAAAAGTTATCCCTGCAACGGGTGCGAATGCAGAGTCGGTCGCGGAGTATGTCATCGGTACGGCCCTTGCATTGACGCGCGGCTTTTTGCCGGCAACAGCACAAACCTTAGATGGCAAATGGCCACGCCCACATTTTTCTGGATACCATGAATTCACTGGTAAGACCTTAGGCGTAGTTGGTTTTGGTAGCATTGGCCGCGTAACGGCACAGAAGGCCCTTGCCTTTGGTTTGAAATGCCTTGCTTATGATCCCATGCTCTCTGGTAAATCAATTGATATTGGCGGTACTGCTGTACCTCTGGTAACGCTAGATGCCTTATTGGCATCCAGTGATGCGGTTACTTTGCATCTGCCCCTGCTTCCTGAAACCCGTGGCCTATTTTCCGCGGCAACCTTAGACAAAATGAAGCAGGGCGCCTGCTTAATTAATACTGCGCGCGGCGGTATTGTGGATGAAAAAGCCTTAGCCGAGCGTTTGCGCTCTGGCCGCTTGGGCGGCGCAGCTTTGGATGTTTTTGAAAAAGAACCTGCGACAGACCTTTCTCACTTTGCTGGATTAAGCAACCTGATTGCTACGCCACATATTGCTGGGGTTACAAGCGAGAGCAATGACCGTGTTAGCCAGATGATTGCAGATGAGGTAATTCAGTTTTTGGGGACTAGTAAATGAAGATGACGTTCGATCAGATTGTTGAGTTGGCATCGTCCGGCTTGCGAGCCAGCGGCATTGATCGTAGAGCATCAATCGAAACAGCCGAATTTTTGGCTTTAGCTGAGGCTGATGGTTTAGCATCGCATGGCTTGGCTCGGGTGGGGCAGTATGCTGGGCATGCCATGAATGGCCGCATTGAGTTAAAAGCAAAGCCGCGGGTAAAGCGATTTAAAACGGCCGCTGCCTTAGTGGATGCATGCGATGGCCTTGCGTTCCCAGCGCTAAAACTGGCAACCGATTTGTCGGTTAATTTAGCCTCCAAAAATGGTGTAGGGCTTGTGGCCGTTACAAATAGCCATCATTTTGGTGTCGCAGGTCACTACACCGAAGCGGCTGCGCGCGCTGGGTATATCTCCTTGCTCTTTGGCAATACCCCTGCGGCCATGCCAATGGCGGGTGGCAGTAAAGCCATCTTTGGAACCAATCCCTTGGCGGCTGCATTTCCGGTGGCTAAAGCAAATCCCCTTGTGATTGATATGTCCTTGTCTGCTGTAGCACGTGGCAAGCTGCTCGTCGCTGCAAAAAAGGGCGAGTCGATTCCGGAGGGCTGGGCCTTAACCATAGACGGTAAACCCACTACGAATCCCAATGAGGGTCTTAAGGGCTTGATGGTTCCCATGGGCGGAGATAAAGGTGCTTTATTGGCATTAATTGTGGAGTTGCTCGTTGTCGGTTTGTCGGGGAGCCGTTTCTCATATGAAGCTGATTCCTTCTTTGATGCGCAGGGCAATCGTCCCCGTATTGGTCAGCTGCTATTAACCATTGATCCAGGCCTTGCCGGTGGGCAGGTATTTGCAAATCGCATGAGTGATTTTTTAAAGACATTGGCCGCCGATGCGGGCGTTCGATTGCCAGGGCAGCGCCGCTTTAAACAGCGAGCAAATGCATTTGATGCGGGAATTGATGTTACAGATGCAGTACTAGAAGAAATTCAATCCGGCATTCGTCGGAATTGGGCGAAGTAGTTTATATAACAATTTTTAAGGAGCAATAAATGATCCACTTTGTCGTGCATGAGCCAGGAGATGTTGTTGGTGTAGTGGTAGTCGAAAACATTAAAGCTGGAACGGAATTAACTGGCTGGGTAATGGAAGGCGACACTACTTTAACCATTAAGTCTGAAAGTGATATTCCAATCGGACACAAGATTGCATTAAAGCCCTTGGTTGCCGGTGATACGGTAATTAAATATGGAGTGGATATTGGCAAAGTGGTTGCCCCTATCAAAAAAGGAGAGCACCTCCACGTTCAAAACGTAAAGACCAAGCGCTGGTAATCCAGCTTTTGCATACTTATTTACTTGGAAAGATTAAAGATGATCAATTTAAAAGAAGCAACATTTATGGGCTATCGCCGTGAAAACGGGCGTATGGGAATTCGCAATCACGTTGTTATTCTGCCGTTAGACGACTTATCCAATGCAGCCTGCGAGGCTGTTGCCAATAACATCAAAGGCGCTATTGCAATTCCGCACCCATATGGCCGTTTGCAGTTTGGTGCTGACTTGGATCTCCATTTCCGCACCCTGATTGGTGCTGGCTGTAACCCGAATGTGGCAGCAGTAGTGGTGATTGGTATTGAGAGTCAGTGGACTGGCAAGGTAGTAGACGGGATTAAAGCATCCGGCAAACCAGTTGAGGGTTTTTGGATCAGCGGCAATGGCGATACGGCAACCATCACTGCAGCCAGTAAATCTGCCTACAAAATGGTCAAGCATGCATCAAAGCAGCAGCGTGTATCGGCACCCTTATCAGAGCTCTGGGTTTCAACCAAATGCGGCGAATCCGATACGACATCGGGCTGTGCTTCCAATCCGGCAGTAGGGAATGCATTTGATCGCCTGTATGAGATTGGCTCCACCTTGGTGTTTGGTGAGACAACCGAATTAACGGGTGGTGAGCACTTAGTTGAAGCCCGCTGCCGTACTCCTGAGGTCAAAAAGAAGTTTCGCGAGATGTTTGACCGCTACCAAGGCGTGATTGAGCGTAATAAAACCAGTGATTTGTCAGATTCACAGCCAACCAAAGGCAATATTGCGGGCGGCTTGACGACGATTGAAGAAAAAGCCTTAGGCAATATCCAGAAAATCGGTAAGAAATGCATTGTGGATGGTGTGCTGGATAAGGCAGAAACGCCTACTATCCCAGGGCTGCACTTTATGGACTCCTCATCCGCCGCTGCTGAAATGGTGACATTGTGCGCAGCATCTGGATTTGCTGCGCACCTTTTCCCAACTGGGCAGGGTAATGTGATCGGCAATGCAATCCTTCCCGTTATTAAGCTATGCGCCAATCCAAGAACAGTACGTCTTATGTCAGAGCATATTGATGTAGATGTATCTGGCTTGTTACGCAGAGAGGAAACGCTGGATTCGGCTGGAGAAAAGCTGATTGATTCTCTATTGCGTACTGCAAATGGTGAATTAACTGCAGCTGAAATTCTGGGCCATCGTGAGTTTGTGATGACCCGTTTGTATGAATCTGCATAAGTAGTCAACGTATGAAGTCCCTGACCGCCTATCAAGAGGTGAAACAAAAAATCACCGAAGATCTGGTCAGGGGCCGCTTTCCGATGGGCCAAGCCCTGCCTGCTGAAAAAGATTTTGCTAAAGAATTGGATGTATCAATTGGTACCCTTCGCAAAGCAGTGGATGAGTTGGTGGCCGATGGAATCGTTACGCGGCGTCAAGGAAAAGGGACTTACGTAGCTGAGCATGACGCAAAGCGACTCCTTTATTATTTCTTTCATGTCGTGCGTCATGATGTGGATAAAAAAGTCTATCCAAAAGTAGAGTTAGCCAGTTTTTTATCTGCATCTGCTAGTAAGGAAGAGGCTTTAAAGCTTGCAATCAAAGAGGGATCGCCAGTTTGGCGCATTACCAATCGACTTTACCTTGATGGCCAGTGCGTCTTGATTGATCAAATTACCTTGGACAAAAAGCGTTTTAAAAAATTGACGCGGGAGGATTTTGTCGCAAGGGAAGGCAGTATTTATCAGTTGTACCAAATGCATTATGGTCAAACGGTAGTGCGTACCAATGAACGTTTGCGCGCCGCACTTGTAAACAAGCAGTACGCAGAATGGTTAAATGTCAGTCTAGCATCTCCTGTTCTTGTGATTCGGCGTGTTGCACTCGGTATACAAGATGAGCCACTGGAATGGCGAGTGTCAACCTTGAATACCAATAGCCATGAGTATTTCAGTGAGTTGGTGGCCTAAGCGGCGGAGCAGTCAAAAACCTTAGCGTTGCCTTTTGAATTCATCCGCCCAAGCAAGGATGGATTGGACAATGGAATCATCCTTATTCCAACTTAACTTTCGTCTAAAAAAGCCCCGCATCTCTTGCCCTACGCCGCACCCCCAAATAGTTGTATTCGCTTGGTGCTCGCTCCACTTAAGGACCAGTTTTAGGTGATCAATTAGGTAGTTTTCATCATTGGCTTGTTGGGTAGCCCGATCCATAGGGCATCCATCCGAGAGTAAAACAATGTTCTGCTTAATAGGGTTTGATGAGACGGCCATGCGTTTGGAGGACTCATGATTGGACCGATCGATGGCCCATTGGAGCGCTTCACCATCTAGGCTTTCTCGATAGATATCGGGTTTAAGCATGGCGGCCAGTCCAAGCCGCGCTTGTCTCCAGCTGGAATTGAAATCCTTAAATACCCAGTGCGCACGTTCATTTAATCGACCGGGGTTATCCGGCTTACCTGCCAATTGCCACTGTTTAAAGCATCGACCGCCTTGCCAGCTCATCGTGCTATATCCCAGCACCTCGGTCGGAACCCCAATCTTATCGAGTATTTTCACCATGACATCAATCCAAGAGGCCATCATTACACGATGCTCTTTCATGGATCCCGAGCAATCAATCAAAAAGGTAACGCTCGCTGTGGGTTTCGGCTTTAAATAAACCGTTTGATAAATCGACGATGGATTGATTGAGGTGACAATTCGGCTTAGCAATTTTCGATTCAGAATACCTTCTTCTGCCGACTCCACACCGCTTGCATTAGGGTTGCAAAAAAGCGGGGTATAAACCTTGATCAGCCTAGACCAGGGTATGGACCAACTTTGAATTTGCTGATCCATTTCTTCTCGAAATGAAACCAGTTGAGCAAGCCTAATGGTATCGAGCGGCTTCATTTCTTGATCATAGGAGCGATCAAATACACGATAGCGCTTTAATTCATGTTGATATTGGAGTTCTTCGCTAGTGTGTGAATTTGAGAATAGGCTATTGGCCGCAATGGGATGTCGTTGTTTATCAGAGAACTCCCAAACAATCGGAAGCCGAGTTTGATTTAAGTTTTTCCGTTTAATTCGAATGCTCGGAACACTTTCATATTCTTTTTGTACTAAATCAGAAACAAAGTTAGCCAGTTCCAAGGCCACTTCAGAATAGTGTTCTTGATCGTGTCGAAGGCGTTTTAACTTTTCGAGTAGTGTTCCGGTGGTGACATACAGCTCTGCGCGCGGTATCTCAATCGTATCTTGCATTAATTGGGGGAGGGGGGCGTTGTTCATCCTCGACCACGTTCCACCAAATATCGCTAAGAGCAGTAAGCCAATACTTCCTTCCGTATTACCAGAGGCCATGAATTGATTTAGCCAAGCAATAAAGTGCAATCGAAGATTTTCTTTCGCTCCAACCATGCTTGCTGGGCAAATACTTTCCACCCGTATTTGCTCAAGAACTTCGAAGACCAGGGATCCTACTAGGTCATGCGGCTGTTTGGCTTGATGTAATGTTCGATTTGAGAGCGCAAGGCGAAGGCCAAGGCCGTCGAGCATTCCGCGGTGATTTGCCCATGCTTCGGAGAAATGGACTGGATTTAGGTGGGGTGGAAGTTGACCAATGATGTCATCGTCATGATAAAAAAGCCAATCGCGCAAATTGACTTGCGCATCGCCCGATATCGATCGGACAATTGCACCATAGCGCTCTTGGGTGAGCAGCTCTTGCGAGGATTGAGTTTGCAAGGAAATCTTCTATTGGTCTAAGTTGCTCTTCGGTAAAACCAATTCTGTATTGAAGCAGCGTTGGTAGTATTCGGCGATTAATTTTTTTTCTTCGGACTCGCACTTATTTAAAAAAGCTAAGCGAAATGCCAATGCGAGATCTCCAAAAATAGCCCAATTTTCTGCCCAGGTGATTACTGTTCTGGTCGACATTAGGGTGGATAAGTCTCCCGCAGCAAAACCATTGCGCGTTAAATTAGCCAAGGCAATCATTTGCCCAACCACAAGGCTATTCTCGGAATTATTTAAGCTTGGAACTTTAGCCTTAATAATTTGCTCTTCGGCCTTAGGCTCTAAGTAATTGAGTGCGGCAACTACATCCCATCGATCCATTTGGCCATGATTGAGGAGTTGGGTGCCATGGTAAATGCTGTTCCAGTTGCCTAAGCCTACCGTATTGCTGGTAGCAAATATTCGAAAAGCGGGATGCGGCTCAATAACCCGGTTCTGATCTAATAGAGTGAGCTTGCCTTCGCGTTCCAGCATCCGCTGTATCACAAACATGACATCGGGCCGGCCAGCATCATATTCATCTAGCACCAAAGCAATGGGTCTTTGCATTGCCCATGGAATAAGACCGAGTTGAAATTCGGTTACTTGCTTGCCATCCTTGACGGTAATAATGTCTTTGCCCAGCAGGTCCATGCGCGTAATCTGACCATCTAAATTGATGCGAAGGCATGGCCAATTCAGTCTGGCCGCAACCTGTTCAATGTGCGTTGATTTCCCGGTGCCGTGCATGCCTTGCAAAAGCACCCTTCGATTAAATCGAAACCCGGATAGCAGGGCGATGGTCGTATCGCTATCGAGGCGGTAGTTCGGGTCGATTTCTGGAACTAAATCATGCCGTGATGAAAAACGTGGAACCTCAAAGTCGCACGGAAACTGGCACTCAGGAAAGGCGCTTTTGGCGGAAACAAGGGCATCCGGTTTTGCCTCTCCTAGGCTTGTTAATTCAGGACTATTTTGCATTTTGGTTCCAGGTGGTGTTATTTCATTTTAGACAGGGATTGTTCAAATATATAAGCGATATCATTCCACTTATTCGATTTAACATGGGGATTTCCCTTATTTTTTGCCTATTTTTTATTATTATAGAACAAATTGTTCAGTTAATTTGAAATAATGCTAGAATTAGGCTAGAGTGAACTTGATTCATTGAGTGTGCAATTTTTAACCCATTAACGGAGATTCCATATGTCCAAAGCGGATCATGCAGTAACAACAGGCCCACAAAAAATGACGCCTTCAGAGGCCTTTGTCGAAACAATGGCTGCCAATGGCGTAACCGACATCTTTGGAATTATGGGCTCCGCTTTTATGGACGCAATGGATATTTTTGCTCCAGCAGGCATACGTTTGATTCCCGTAGTCCATGAGCAAGGAGCCGCACACATGGCTGACGGTTACGCTCGTGTCAGCGGTAGGCATGGGGTGGTCATTGCCCAAAATGGACCTGGAATCAGCAACTGCGTGACTGCAATCGCTGCCGCATATTGGGCGCATACCCCAGTTGTGATGATTACCCCCGAAACGGGCACGATGGGAATGGGCCTTGGCGGCTTCCAAGAGGCAAATCAGCTCCCGATGTTTGAGGAATTCACCAAGTACCAAGGTCATGTCAATAATCCAAAGCGCATGGCTGAATATACGGGCCGTTGTTTTGATCGTGCCATGTCGGAAATGGGCCCAACACAACTGAACATTCCAAGGGATTATTTTTATGGCGAAATCGAAGTGGAGATTCCCCAGCCAAATCGCCTCGATCGCGGCCCCGGTGGTGAGCACAGCCTAAACGAAGCTGCTGAACTCTTGGCTAAAGCGAAGTTCCCAGTGATTATTTCTGGCGGCGGTGTTGTCATGGGTGATGCGGTTGAGGAATGCAAAGCATTGGCAGAGCGTTTGGGCGCCCCAGTTGTCAATAGCTATTTGCACAACGATTCCTTCCCAGCAAGTCACCCATTGTGGTGTGGTCCGCTTGGATACCAGGGCTCTAAAGCGGCGATGAAGTTGATTTCACAAGCAGACGTCGTGGTTGCGTTGGGATCACGCCTAGGACCCTTTGGTACTTTGCCCCAGCATGGCATGGATTACTGGCCAAAGAATGCCAAGATTATTCAAATTGATGCCGATAACAAAATGCTGGGCTTGGTTAAGAAGATCTCTGTCGGTATTTGCGGAGACGCAAAGGCTGCGGCGATTGCACTGACGCAGCGCCTCGCAAATAAAACCTTGGTATGCGATGCAACTAAGGCAGATCGGGCCAAAACCATTGCTGCTGAAAAGGCAGCTTGGGAAAAAGAATTGGATGAGTGGACTCATGAGCGGGATGCATTCAGCCTTGACATGATAGAAGAGCAAAAAAAGGAAAAAACCCCAACCGGCGGTAATTACCTTAGCCCTAGACAAGTTTTACGTGAGCTTGAAAAAGCGATGCCAGCCGATGTGATGGTTTCCACTGACATTGGAAACATCAATTCAGTCGCGAACAGTTATTTGCGTTTTGAAAAGCCACGGAGCTTTTTTGCTCCAATGAGTTTTGGTAATTGCGGCTATGCACTGCCAACCATGATTGGTGCAAAAGCGGCTGCACCCGAAAGGCCAGCGATTGCCTACGCCGGTGATGGTGCTTGGGCAATGAGTATGGTGGAAATTATGACTGCAGTGCGCCACGATATTCCAGTAACTGCCATTGTTTTCCATAATCGCCAATGGGGTGCTGAGAAGAAAAACCAAGTTGATTTCTACAATCGCCGTTTTGTAGCCGGTGAATTAGAAAGCCC
>DAIPIK010000026.1:0-10455 GCA_036770845.1 Polynucleobacter sp.
GGCACCTGACGAAATACCACGTCTTTGGCTTGGCGCTTTTCCCATGCCATGATTTCGGGATCAAAGTCAAAACAATGCGGGCAGCCGTACCAAAAGAATTCAATCACTTCCACCTTTCCTTTGGTGTCGAGTGGCTGTGCGACTGGCAGGATGCGGTAATCAAATCCAGGCTCTATCTTTGCAGGGCCTTGAGCATGAGACAGGGGCATAAAACAACTCAGGGCAAATAAGCTGCTCATCGCGAGTTTCATTAATCGAGAAAATGATTTCATGATTTGTTGACCTTAATGACGGCTGGCTTGATGCCCATGCCGGTTAATTTGCTGCGTACGATACCGCTGTCATCGACATTAGCAAAAGGACCAATACGAACCCGCCAGACGGATTTTCCATCCACCAGCCCTTCGCTAATTTGAGATTGCATGCCCTGCATGGCTAAACTGGCTTTTTGTGCATCGGCTTCGGATTGACTTGCAAATGCACCGGTTTGAACAAAAAAGACAACATCTGTCTTTGCGCTCGTCGCAGCGTCCGCCGCTGCTTTGCCGGTTGCAATGTCGGCAATCGGATCAGCGCTGCTGGGGACAGCTGGGGACTTGCCCTGTAGCGGTTTATTGAGATCAATTTGAGTTACCGGCTTTTCTTCTTCGCTAACCTCCGCTTCCACTGGCGCAGCTGGTTTAATAGACAAAGGAAGATTGGGGGCTTTCACTCCAGGCCGCTCTTGCGGCGGTGTTTTAGAAATATAGTAGGCCACTGCCAAGGCGAGACTAAGGCCAATCGCCAAACCGATCACTAAGCCCAAAATAGTGCCGCCAAACTCCCTATTGCTTTGGGCAACAGGATGAAATAGAGATCCGGCCGATTGATTGGGTTTTTTCATCATTTCCCTTATCTTACATTTTTCTGGGCGCCGATACACCCAATAAAGCCAATCCATTTTCAATCACTTGACGGCTTGCCGACAATAAAGCCAACCTAGCCAATTTTAGATTTACATCGTCCACCAAAACCCGGTCTGCATTATAAAAAGTATGGAAATCCCCTGCCAAATCCCGCAGATAAAACGCGACTGCATGCGGAGATAACTCGGCAGCAGCAGTCGTTAGCATCTCAGGGTACTCGGCAAGGCGGCGTAGCAAATGATCAGAAGCCTTACTGTCTAAAAGCGAAAGATCGGCATTCAGTAAGTCTGCTTCGGTACCGCTCCATTGCTGCAAGATGGAGCAAATCCGTGCATGGGCGTATTGCACATAGAACACGGGGTTTTCATCATTCTGTTGTAGTGCCAAATCCACATCAAAAACAAATTCTGTATCGGCTTTACGAGAAATCAAGAAAAAGCGCACTGCATCGCGTCCACGCTGCAAGGCCAATTCGCGCTCTGACGCATTCATCGACTCAGTAACGCCGCCAGACCACTCCACTAAATCGCGAACAGTCACATAGGACCCGGCCCGTTTTGAAATCTTGACCTCCTGCCCATGGCGCATCACCGTCACCATCTTGTGCAGAACGTAATCGGGGTAATCGGCCGGAATAGTCCAGCCGCGTTTTTGTGCAACGCCTTGTAAACCAGAGCGCACCCGGGCAATGGTGCCATGGTGATCACTGCCTTGAACATTGATTACTTTAGTAAAGCCGCGCTGCCACTTGCTCGCATGGTAGGCCACATCAGGCACAAAATAAGTGTATGTGCCATCGGACTTGCGCATGACGCGATCCTTGTCGTCGCCATCCTCAGTGGTCCTGAGCCATAGTGCGCCATCGGCTTCATATGTTTTGCCTACCGATCCCAGGTCAGCGACGATCTGAGCCACACTGCCGTCGGTATACAACGATGACTCGAGGTAGTAACAATCAAACTGAACGCCAAAGGTCCGTAAATCGATGTCCTGCTCATTGCGAAGATAGGCAACCGCAAACTTTTGAATTGCGGCTAAATCATCGACGCCCTTGCATTCAGGAGAAGCCTTATATGCCTGTGCAATTTCAGCAATGTAATCGCCGTTATAAGCCTGCTCCGGCCAACTTCCATCACCCGGCTTTAATCCGCTGAGACGCGCATGCACGGATGCCGCTAAATTCGTAATCTGTACCCCAGCATCGTTGTAATAAAACTCGCGGTGCACTGCAATCCCTTGGGTACTCAGCAGATTAGCGATGGCATCACCGAGCGCCGCTTGCCTACCATGACCAACGTGCAAGGGTCCCGTTGGATTGGCAGAAACAAACTCCACCATTGCCCTGGGCGCTCCATCGCCCGCACGCTTACCGAATTCTTTTTTCTGATCTAGTACTGCTGTTACAACTTCAGTTTTGGCTGCATTGCTTAAGCGGAAATTAATAAATCCAGGCCCCGCGATCTCACTCGATGCAATCAGTTTTGCATAATTGGGGTCAGACCCCAGGGAATCCACAATGGCTTGGGCCAGTTCACGGGGATTCATCTTCCATGCTTTGGCAATTTGCAATGCAATATTGCAAGCGACATCGCCATGATCCACCGATTTTGGGCGCTCTAGCCGTGGTTCAATCGGCGCGTCCAGTGCAATATCGCGGCTATGTGCAACAGCGTCCAGCGCGACACGTAGCGATTCAATTAATTGGGTTTTGTGATTTAACAGCATAGAAGGTGAGTTTATCAGGCGCAGTGGCCGATTATGAATAGGGGCCTCTAAAGGTGGTAAGCTAAATTATGATCTATCAATTTCACTCCAAAGCAGGCCCCGATGTCATCATGCTGTCGGATTTGAGCCAGCGTATTTTTGACATCCTTGAGCATCCCCTAGAGAAACGGGGCATTTTGGTCGCAGAGCGTTTACCGGAGTTTATTGCTCGCCTTGAATCTGCTATTGCGGCCGATGTAGCCTCCAAAAGTAGCGCGCCCGATACGCCGGCAGACTCCAGCCAGGAAAAACCCTCTGCTGATCGTCTAGGGCAGCGTGCCTTCCCTTTTCTAGAACTCATGAAACAAGCTAGCGCTGCAAATGAACCCATCGTGTGGGGCGTCTAAAGACAAACCTTTGCTGTACAAAGGAAGGGGATTACTCCAAAGAGCTCGATAGGGAGCGGCGCACCGTTTCAATTGATTCATCACGGCGCTTGGCCAAATCTTCGACTTGATCGGCTGACACTTTACCAACGTTAAAGTACTGCGCCTTGGGGTGTGCCAAATAAAATCCGCTCACACTGGATGCTGGATCCATGGCAAAGGACTCCGTTAAGGTCATGCCAATGTCTTCGGCGCCAACGATGCGCAACATATCGCGCTTGACCTCATGGGCTGGGCAGGCAGGATAGCCTGGTGCTGGTCGAATACCGCGATACTGCTCATCAATCATGGCCTCATTCGTTAAGGCCTCATCGCTGGCATAGCCCCATAGATCAGTCCGCACGCGGTGGTGCATGAGTTCAGCAAATGCCTCTGCCAAGCGATCTGCTAAGGCCTTTAGCATGATGGCGTTGTAGTCGTCATTTTTTGCCTGAAATTCAGCTACTTTCTTTTCAACACCGTGTCCGGTAGTGACGGCAAAACAGCCGACGTAATCTGCCACTCCAGAATCGCTCGGAGCAACGTAGTCTGCTAAGCAGCGATTGGGGCGCTTTACTCCATCGACCACCGGGCGCTCTGACTGCTGACGCAGGTTGTGCCAAGCAAATACGGGATGCTCGCGCGTTTCATCACTATAAAAAACAATGTCATCGCCAAGGGCGTTGGCAGGATAAAACGCAACAACCCCATCTGCCTGAATCCACTGTCCTTTTATAATTTTCTCCAATAGGGCCTGAGCATCAGCGAATACTTTTTTCGCCTCAACGCCAACTACCTCGTCCTCTAGGATCGCCGGGAACTTGCCCGCTAAATCCCAGGTTTGAAAAAATGGAGTCCAGTCAATGAACTTTGCAATTTCACTGAGGGCAAAGTTTTTGAAGACGCGGCGACCAATGAATTTAGGCTTCTCGGGTGTATAGCTGCTCCAATCGATTTTCTCTCGATTTTGCCGCGCCGCCTCAAGTGATATGGTTGGCGCCACCTTGCGATTAGCGTGCTGTAAGCGTATGCGCTCATAGTCATCGCGTAAGTCTTGAATAAACTTATTAGCACTCTCATCCGAGAGCAAACTCGATGCAACTGAGACGGAGCGGGATGCATCGGGTACGTATACGACCGGGCCATCATAGTGCGGCGCGATTTTGACTGCAGTGTGCACACGGGATGTGGTTGCCCCACCAATCATCAGGGGTAATTGCTGGTCACGGAAATACGGATCGCGCTGCATTTCTTGGGCAACGTAGGTCATCTCTTCAAGCGATGGGGTAATCAAACCAGATAGCCCGACAATATCGGCCTTCTCTTCTTTGGCTACTTTCAGAATCTCAGCGCAAGGCACCATCACGCCCATATTGACTACTTCAAAGTTATTGCACTGAAGAACAACGGTCACAATGTTTTTGCCAATGTCATGGACATCACCCTTAACGGTTGCCATCACAATCTTGCCCTTGGCTTTGGCTTCGCCGCCAGCGGCAACGTGCAAGCGCTTTTCTTCTTCAATATAGGGAATGAGGTGCGCTACCGCCTGCTTCATCACGCGCGCACTTTTTACGACCTGCGGCAAGAACATTTTGCCTTCACCAAACAAATCGCCGACCACATTCATGCCATCCATGAGGGGGCCTTCAATCACCTCAATGGGACGGCCGCCAGAACCCATGATGTCGGCACGCAACTCTTCGGTGTCGTCCAAAATAAAGTTGGTAATGCCATGCACCAAAGCGTGCGTTAAGCGATCGCGCACTGGCGCTTCACGCCATACTAGATTCTCGACTTGCTTAATGCCATCGCCTTTAAACTGATCTGCAATCGCCAGTAAACGCTCGGTCGGAGTTTGGCCATCCTTTTCCTTAAAGCGGTTAAGTACGATGTCTTCAACCCGCTCACGCAACTCTGGGTCTAAATCAGCATAGACTCCAAGCTGGCCCGCATTGACAATGCCCATGTCCATGCCTGCCTGAATCGCGTGGTACAAAAAGACCGTATGAATAGCTTCCCGCACACGATCATTGCCGCGGAATGAAAAGCTCACATTGGAAACGCCGCCGCTGACTTTCGCGCCCGGTAGATTTTCTTTAATCCAGCGGGTTGCATTTATAAAATCAACCGCGTAGTTGTCGTGCTCCTCAATCCCGGTAGCAATTGCAAAAATATTGGGATCAAAAATAATGTCTTCTGGAGGAAATCCAATTTCCTCAACCAGGATTTGATACGAGCGCTGGCAAATTTCTGTTTTACGCTGATAGGTATCGGCCTGACCTTTTTCGTCAAATGCCATCACTACCGTGGCAGCTCCATAACGACGAATCAACTTGGCTTGATGGCGAAATGCGTCCTCACCTTCTTTTAAAGAAATCGAATTGACGATGGGCTTGCCTTGGACGCACTTCAAGCCAGCTTCGATGATGCTCCACTTGGATGAGTCGATCATGATGGGCACGCGAGCAATATCAGGCTCAGATGCAATCAGATTCAGAAAGCGCACCATGGCAGCCTCTGAATCGAGCATGGCCTCATCCATGTTGATGTCAATAATCTGCGCGCCACTTTCAACTTGCTGCCGTGCTACGGCCAGGGCTTCATCAAATTGATTATTCAAAATCATCCGCGAGAAGGCTTTGGATCCCGTCACGTTCGTACGTTCGCCAATATTGACGAACCCCACTACTGGGCTGATGTTGTACGACTCGAGTCCAGACAAGCGCATTGGGGCAATCACGCGTTTGCTCATTCTGCGACCTCTACTTGGGGCTCTCGGTAAAAGACTCTGGGCTTACGCTTCGCAACTGCATTGGCAATTGCACGGATGTGATCCGGGGTAGTACCACAGCAACCACCAACCAAATTGACTAATCCATCTTTAGCAAAGCCGTCCACCAGCGCGGAAGTAATTTCGGGCGTTTCATCAAAGCCGGTATCGCTCATGGGGTTTGGCAGACCTGCATTGGGGTAACACGAGACCGCGGTATTGCAGATGCGGGCTAGCTCAGCAATATAAGGGCGCATCAAGGCAGCTCCCAGCGCGCAATTTAAACCGAATGTGAGTGGCTTGATGTGGCGTAAGCTATTCCAAAAGGCCTCTACCGTTTGCCCAGACAAAATGCGTCCCGATGCATCGGTCACTGTTCCAGACACCATGACCGGCAACTTAACGCCGGTGTCCTCAAAAAATTCATCGAGGGCAAACATCGCCGCTTTGGCATTTAAGGTATCAAAAATGGTTTCGACTAAAAAAAGGTCGACGCCACCGGCATACAAACCTTCAATTTGTTCGCGGTAGGTATCGCGTAGGGCATCAAAGCTAATATTGCGAGCGCCTGGATCATTGACGTCTGGCGAGATACTGGCGGTCTTTGGCGTAGGCCCAATTGCGCCGGCCACAAAACGGGGTTTTTCAGGTGTGCTGAATTTGGCACAGGCATCATGCGCTAAACGTGCAGCTGCTTCATTCATCTCGCGTGCTAAACCCGGCATTTTGTAGTCTTCTTGCGCTACCGAAGTCGCACCAAAGGTATTGGTTTCAATGATGTCCGCGCCCGCCTCCAAATAGTCTTCGTGGATTTTTTGGATGATGTGGGGCTGCGTTAACACTAAGAGCTCATTGTTCCCCTTCAGATCGCCGGGATGATCGGCAAAGCGGGTATTTCCTGGCAGGCCACGGTAATCTGCTTCGCTTAACTTGTATTGCTGAATCATGGTTCCCATAGCGCCGTCCAGGATCAGGATGCGGTCGTTTAGCAGCGCTGGTAATTCGCTGCCGCGGGTAAATACCAAATTAGAACCGGTTGATTGCATTGTTTAAATAGAGGGGTTAATCTTAGTAACCCACTATTCTAATGACTTTATCGGCATCAAGCCGACTTGGAGGCCGTATGTTTGGAACCATTCCTGAATTCAATCAAAGCATGGAAATGCTTAAGACCATGTGGGGGCAAGGGGTTGCTGCCGGCCAAAATGCAGGGCAGTTTCCGTTTGCGGCTGACCCATCAAAAGGTCCTGCTGGATTTGCTGGCTTTCCAGGGGTGGATATTGATGAGCTTGAAAAGCGGATTAAGGACTTAAAAAGCGTTGAAAACTGGCTTTCCATGAACCACAACATCCTCAAAACGACGATTCAGGGTCTCGAGGTCCAGCATGCAACTCTATTGGCGCTGAAGTCCTTTGGTGAGGCGATGACGCCGAAGTCTGACGACACCGCTGGATCAAGCAAAGAAACCAGTGCAGCTAAACCGCGGAAAACATCCACACCCCGTCGGAAGAAAGCACGCGGCGCAACTTTCCTTGACGCCACAGGTGATTGAGGTGGGCAATGGCCTCACCCATCGCAAAACTCATTTGGTGGGTGTCCAGGCTGCGTTTAAATAACACCGGAACAATATCGCGAGCATGGTGCGGAACACTACATGCACCCAAGGCTTCAGCCAGGCGGTCGACGTGGTGCTCTTGTAACTGCTTGATGCGGTAATGCAAGCCCCTGAAGGGTTTGCCATGCGAGGGTAGCACTACGGTATCTTCAGGCAGCGCTGTGTACTTTAGTAAGGAATCCAAATACAAGCCAAGTGGATCGGCATCAGGCTCGGCATCGTAGACGCTCACATTGGTCGAGATGCGCGGCAGCACCATATCCCCTGAAATGAAACAGCCTAGTTCGGCACAATAAAGACTGGCGTGTTCGGGGGCATGGCCATAGCCCATGATGACCTGCCATCGATGCCCGCCTATCTCAATGTGCTCGCCTTCCATAATGCGGCGATAGCGCTTTGGGACACCTGGCACCATGCGCTTGTAATAGTCTGATCGGCCACGGAGCTTCTCTAAATCGTCGCTACTCGAAAGACCATGCCGTTGAAAATGATCTGCAGCACCGCCGCTTCCAGGAGTGGCCCCAATGGCGGCCCCACCTTGATCATGGCTAAGCCATTGCGCAGTGAGGTAATCCGACATCGACATCCACAAAGGCACTTGCCAGCGCTCACAAAGCCATTGCGCCAGGCCAACGTGATCGGGGTGCATATGGGTCACAATGACCCGCAATACAGGCAATCCATCTAACTGGGTTCGCTCAATCTCTTCCCAAATGGCACGGGTCTCATCGTTCGCAATGCCACAATCAATAATGGTCCAGCCCGGCCGCCCATTAAACTCATCCCGAATTAACCAGAGATTGATATGATCCAAGGCGAAGGGCAGAGGCATCCTGATCCAGCGTACTCCTGGTAACAGCTCCAATGGAACGGCTTTCTCTGGCAATTGATCGCCCCAGGGGTATTGAATTGAATGGAGATCAGCTGCGTTAGTGGTGGGTGACGTTTTCATTGCTTACTTAGTTTTATAAAAGGATAGTTCAGTGGTCAAATCGCCTTGCGTCAATTGGTGCGAAATGCATCCGCAAACCGGTTATTGCCTGGGTTGCTTTCGCACGCTGGATGAAATTGCACGCTGGTCCTCTTTATCGGACGATGAACAGCGTACGATTAATCTTCAGCTCCCGCTACGCAAAACATCGCAAGGCAATGATCCATCATTAAGCCCATTGACTTAACGATTTACGTCCACAATCACTCGACCCCGGACATTGCCTTTCATTAAGGCGTCGGCATACTGAATCGCCTCTCCCAAACTAATTTCATGGGAAATCGCCTCCAGTGTAGTGAGGTCCACCAAGGCACTCAGCTGTTCATACGCCGCAATACGCTTGGCTTTAGGCACAGTCACGCTATTGATGCCATAGAGGGTGACGCCACGCAAGATGAAGGGCGCTACGGTACCTGGAAAATCCATGCCTTGCGCAAGGCCGCAAGCCGCTACCGCACCTTCACTCTTCGTTGCTGCGCAAGCATTGACCAGGGTATGACTGCCTACGCTATCCACCACGGCAGCCCAGCGCTCGCGCGCCAATGGCTTACCTGGCTCCGATAAGCTACTCCGATCAATAACTTCTGCTGCCCCCAAAGACCGAAGGTACTCCGCCTCTTGGGGGCGGCCGCTACTAGCAACCACCGTAAAACCAAGCTTGCTCAACAGGGCTATTGCAAAACTACCGACACCGCCAGCAGCGCCGGTAACCAGCACTTCACCGTCAGCCGGCTTCACACCATGCTTTTGCAATGCCATGACACAGAGCATGGCGGTATACCCGGCAGTACCAATGGCCAAGGCCTGTTTAGCAGTAAAACCCTTAGGCAATGGAATAAGCCAATCTGCCTTTACTCTTGCCTGCTGGGCTAAACCACCCCAGTGACCTTCGCCTACACCCCAGCCGTTGAGTAAAACGGCATCGCCGACCTTAAATTCAGGCGATGTACTTTCCAGTACCTCCCCAGCAAAATCGATCCCAGGAACCATAGGGAAGCTTCTAACCACGGGGCCTTTCCCTGTAATTGCCAAGCCGTCTTTGTAATTGAGCGTGGAATACTGCACTCGAACACGCACGTCCCCGGCTGGGAGTGCTGACTCCTCAAGCTGGCCCAGCTCCGCTCGGTAGCCTTTGTCGTCTTTATTTATAACAATTGCCTTAAACATCGTTTTCCTTTCAATACAGAGCCATACCGCTAATTTTCACCCGCAGGCCGTAAACCGTTTATCCTAACAAGCATTACGAATTATGGAGTGTTCCATGAAAAAAATTCTACTCCCTCTTGGGCTGATTACCCTCCTTATAGCCGGCTGCTCTTCTACTGACATCAAGATGTCGATGGGGAATATGCGCCTAATCCAGTCTTCTGCCGCACCGCAAGACGTCATGAATTTTGCTACGAAGGCCTGTCAGTCTGACTTTTATATGGGCGCCAGCTTTATCTCTAAAGCATCAAATGAATATCGTTTCAAGTGCGTACGTGCAGAAGAAAATGAAATCCTGACACCCATTCCGGGCACAAGCATTACTCCAAATAAATAAGTTTAAAGATAAAGCCCTGCATGAGTTCAGCTTCACCCACCGAATTACGTAAGGCATTTTCTAGTTTCGCTACGGGCGTAACCGTCATCACTGGCATTGGAAGCAATAGTCAAGCGGTTGGCGTCACGATTAGCTCATTTAATACGGTCTCCTTAGATCCGCCCCTCGTACTTTGGAGTCTGTCTGAGCGTTCTGTATTGATGGATGCCTTTGCAGTTGGAAAAAAGCAATTGATTCATGTTTTAGAACGGTCGCAGGAAGACCTTGCCATGCGCTTTGCCAAAAGTACTGGTGATCAATTTGCGGGGGCAGATCTTGTCACTACCCCCTCTGGCCTAGCAATGCTGCCAGATTGTGTCGCCTACTTTGAGTGCGAAACCATCGCCGTTCATCCGGGTGGTGATCACCGTATTATTGTTGCGCGCATCGTGAATATGCAACACCATGAAGAGCGTGATCCACTGGTATTTTCACGCAGTCAATTTATGGGCCTCCGCTT
>DAIPIK010000027.1:0-7564 GCA_036770845.1 Polynucleobacter sp.
CCTGGAATCGGTAAAGGCGTAAACGGAGCGAAGCGCTGGATCTCGTTTGGGTTTATGAATTTCCAGCCATCGGAGCTCATGAAGTTTGCTGTTGTCATTTTTGCGGCCAGCTATACCGTTCAGCGCCAAGAGTACCTCCATTCGTTTGTGAAGGGATTAGTGCCAATGGGCGTCGCCGTCATGATCATTGGCGCATTGCTGCTATGGCAGCCTGATATGGGCGCTTTTGTAGTGATTGCTTTAATTGCCTTTGGCATTCTTTTCTTGGGCGGAATTAATGTGAAATTGTTTGGTGGATTGGTGGTTGCTGGAATAACGAGCGCTGCCATCATCATCGCTCTTTCACCATTTCGCCGCGAACGCATTTTTGCATTCCTAGATCCTTGGGCGGCAGATCACGCTGCCAATAAAGGCTATCAACTAACCCATTCGCTCATGGCATTTGGACGCGGCGAGTGGTTTGGTACTGGCCTTGGTGGCAGTGTCGAAAAATTGCATTACTTACCCGAAGCGCATACCGATTTCATCTTGGCGGTGATTGGTGAGGAGCTCGGCTTTGCCGGAGTGCTCGTCATCATCTTTTTGTTCTACTGGATTGTGCGCCGCGCTTTTCTGATTGGGCGAACCGCATTGCAACTGGATCGCAGTTTTGCTGGCTTGGTGGCAAAAGGGATTGGTATCTGGATTGGATGGCAAGCCTTCATCAATATGGCGGTGAATTTAGGTCTGCTGCCGACTAAAGGCTTAACCCTGCCATTAATTAGCTATGGCGGCTCTGGGATTTTGATGAATGCCGTTGCGCTTGCTGTATTACTCAAGATTGATTATGAAAACCGCGTCTTAATGCGGGGAGGCAAGTTATGAATCAGCCTTCCATCTTAGTCATGGCCGGCGGCACTGGCGGGCATATCTTCCCTGGATTGGCCGTTGCCGAGCTTCTGCACACGCGTGGCTGGCAGGTGGCTTGGCTAGGTAATGCTTCTGGCATGGAGTACCGTTTGGTACCGAGTCGCGGGTTTGCGTTTGAGGCAGTGAATTTTGGCGGCCTACGCGGCAAAGGCCTGCTAACTAAGTTGATGCTGCCCTTTAATTTGGCAAGAGCATGTTTGCAAAGCTGGCAGATTATTCGCAGGCTAAAGCCAAGTGTCGTACTGGGCATGGGCGGCTATATCACCTTTCCGGGTGGATTAATGAGCGCCTTACTGAAGCGCCCGCTGGTTTTGCATGAGGCAAACTCGATCGCTGGCAGCGCTAATCGCTATCTCTCCAAGATTGCTACTAAAGCGCTGACGGGATTCCCCAATACCCTGCCCGAAGGCGAGTGGGTTGGTAATCCGATTCGCAGTGAGTTTGAATCAATCGCATCACCTGCTGAGCGCTATGGCGCGCGAACAGGTCCGCTGACCTTGTTAGTCGTTGGAGGGAGTTTGGGCGCCGCTGCGCTAAATGAAACGATTCCAGCTGCGTTAGCGCTGATGCCTGCTGAAGAAAGGCCACAGGTACTGCATCAGGCAGGTGAAAAACACGTCGCTGAACTGAAGCAACGCTATGCTGATTATGGGCTTGATGCAGATGTTCGCGCCTTTATTGGCGATATGGCAGAGGCGTATGCTGCAGCCGATCTTGTCATATGCCGGTCGGGCGCAATGACCGTATCGGAGATTGCTGCCTGCGGTGTCGCTGCCTGCTTCGTCCCGTTTCCATTTGCGATTGACGATCACCAAACTGCCAATGCTCAGTTTTTATCGATAGCAAATGCGGCTAAGTTGTGGCCACAGACCGACTTCAATCCTAGCGCACTGGCTGCTTGGTTGCAAAATGTTCGTCGTCCGGAGTTAATGGCAATGGCAGAACGTGCCCGTGCTTTAGCAAAGTTGCAAGCAACCGAGCGTGTGGCAGCCGTATGCGCTGAATCTGCAGGAGTAAAGCAATGAAGCATATTGTTCAGCAAATTCATTTTGTCGGCATTGGTGGCGCGGGCATGAGTGGCATTGCCGAAGTGTTACTTAATTTGGGGTACCAGGTTTCGGGTTCTGATTTAGCCGAAAGTGCGACAACAAAACGCTTGCGCGGGCTAGGTGCTGAGATTCAGATTGGCCATAAGGCTAGTCATGTCGGTACTGCTGAGGCCGTCGTGATTTCAACGGCGGTGGCGGGTAACAATCCTGAAGTGCTTGCTGCACGCGCTGCAAAAATTCCGATTATTCAGCGGGCAGTGATGCTGGGTGAGCTCATGCGCTTAAAGCAAGGTATTGCCATTGCAGGAACGCATGGAAAAACCACCACGACCAGTTTAGTTGCTTCGGTGCTCGCTGAGGGCGGGTTAGATCCTACATTTGTAATCGGCGGAAAACTCAATTCAGCCAATGCCAATGCACGCCTTGGGCAGGGTGACTTTATTGTGGTCGAGGCAGATGAATCAGATGCCTCATTCCTGCAGTTATTCCCAGCCATGGAAGTCATCACCAACATTGATGCCGATCACATGGATACCTATCAGCATGATATGGCGCGGCTCAAGCAGGCATTTGTGCAATTTACGCAGCGCATGCCCTTTTATGGCATTGCGATTGTGTGCGCAGACGATGCCAACGTCCGGGATCTGATTCCTTTTGTATCGCAACCCATTCTGAAATACGGTACCGCCGATGATGCGGATATCCGCGCGCACCACATTCAGGCTGACGGAACGCGGATGCGCTTTACGGTAGAGCGCCGTACGATTCGACGTCATGGCGCTAAGCCAGGACCATTACAAATCGAGCTGAATCTTCCGGGATTGCACAACGTGCGCAACGCGCTTGCTGCGATTGGCATAGCGACTGAATTAGGCATACGCGATGAAGCGATTGTGAAAGCCTTATCGGAATTTAGTGGCGTTGGCCGGCGCTTCCAACGCTATGGTGATATTGCATTAGCAAAGGGCGGAAGTTTCACCTTAATCGATGATTACGGACACCACCCCGTTGAAATGGCAGCCACTTTAGCGGCAGCACGTGGAGCCTATCCAGGTCGCCGATTGGTTTTGGCATTTCAGCCCCATCGCTACACCCGAACCCGCGATTGTTTTGGTGACTTTGTGGATGTGTTGCGCGGCTTCGATGCATTGGTTCTGACGGATGTCTATCCTGCGGGGGAGCCACGTATTAAGGGCGCTGACGGGGAGAGTCTCTTTAAAGCAACCTGCACTACAGATGCTGGGCTCAAGTCAGCATTACTGCAGCACACTGACTCTACTTATGTAGCCAAGGTAGCGGATATGCCTGCGGCGATTACCACCATGCTGCGTGATGGCGATGTTGTCATTACGATGGGTGCCGGATCCATATCCACTTTACCCGCTATCTTGTCGGGAGCAGAGCATGCTTAACCGCACGATGCCCTGGGGAGAGCGCGTCAAGACTGATCTGGCCAAGCTAAGGCCGAGCGACATGGGTAAGGTCGGGGTATTGCTCGGCGGTAAATCAGGTGAGCGGGAAATTTCCCTCTTGTCGGGCAATGGCGTTTTAAGCGCATTGCTGGAAAAAGGAGTTGATGCGCATGCCTTTGATCCGGGTACACACAGACCTACTGAGATTGCAAATGAAGGGTTTGATCGCGTATTTATTGCCCTGCATGGCCGCTATGGTGAGGATGGCACGATTCAGGGATTACTCGAGTTATTGGAAATTCCGTACACCGGCAGTGGCGTCCTTGCTTCTGCGCTGTCCATCGATAAAGTTGCAACCAAACAAATCTGGCTCAGTAATGGCTTATCGACACCTGACTTTGAAGAGCTGACACCAGAGAGTAATTGGGCTGCAGTAGCAAAGCACTTAGGCTTACCGTTGATTGTCAAGCCAGCCCATGAAGGTTCCTCATTGGGTTTAACTAAAGTCAAAACGGTAGATGAACTGCCAGGTGCCTATGCAAAAGCAGCTGCTTTGGATACTAAAGTCATTGCAGAGACCTGCATTATTGGCGATGAACTGACTTGCCCATTGGTGGGCGAGGGTCAAAGTGCTGAAGCGCTGCCAGTGATTCGGATTGTTCCGCCGGATGCCAATTACGACTTCCACAATAAATACTTTTCAAACGATACCCAATACTGTTGCCCTACTGGTTTAGATGAGGCTATTAATCAAAAGGTTCAGACCCTAGCGCTGAATGCTTACCGTGCATTGGGTTGTCGTACCTGGGGTCGCGCAGATGTGATGCTGGATAGCCGCGATGGTAAGCCCTATTTATTAGAAATGAATACATCCCCTGGTATGACATCACACTCCTTAGTACCGATGGCAGCAAAAGCAGCGGGCGTTAGTTATGCCGATTTAGTGTTGTGGTTGCTGAGTCAAACAATGGATATAAGGCAATGAGTAATTTAGCTGCGCGCTCATTCAATTTTGTCCTGGGTATGTCTACACCCTTGCTGAACAATCCTGCACGAATGGCTGAGCTGAGTCGTTGGTTAATGCGCCTCTTTTTTCTAATGGCAACGGTTGCAGGATTAATGTGGCTTAGCCAGCGACCTGTTTTTGCCTTACGCCAAATGCAAGTTGAGCCCTTACCGGGGCAAGTCATCAAGCACGTCAATTTATCGCAAGTAAAAAATCAAGTGCTTGAGCAAGTCGCAGGTAATTTTTTCACAGTGCGCCTAGAAAACATTAAAGAAGCATTTGAAGCTTTGCCATGGGTAAGGCATGCGAGTGTTCGACGGATATGGCCGAATGGCATCGCTGTGAGCATTGAAGAGCAAAAGCCTTTTGCTATTTGGGGTGGCCGCAGCGAGCAAAAGTTTATGAATGGCTTTGGCGAACTATTTAGCGGGAACCTGTCTCAAGTAGATGACCCCTCGCTTTTAATCGAAGTATCGGGACCGAATGACTCGAGCAAAGAAGTCATGCAGCTCTATCAAAAAGCCAGCCGTTGGTTTGCGCCGTGGAATGTCGACGTTGTTAGTGTCAATTTATCAGATCGGTATTCCTGGAGCGTGAAGTTATCGAATGGTATTCGCATTGAATTTGGCCGAGATGAGGAGGCTCAAGGCAAAGCCTTAACCGAGGAGCGCGTTGCTCGCCTCATTGAGTATTGGCCAAAAGCACAAGAGCGACTCACGAGTCGTGTCGATGTAATTGATTTGCGTTATAGCAATGGATTTGCAGTACACCTTGCGAGTACCGGTAACAAAAATCCAGAGCTAGATGCGAAAAAGAGTGGAGCACAACGGTGAATTTAATCATGAGGAAATTTGATGAGTAAGGATAACCGAGACCTTTTGGTCGGTCTTGATATTGGCACATCAAAAGTAGTTGCTTTGGTTGCTGAACTCGAAGCAGATGGACAATTCAACGTGGTTGGTGTTGGGCAAACCGCGTCCAAGGGATTGAAGAAGGGCGTTGTAGTCAACATTGAGGCCACAGTGCAATCGATTCAAAAGGCGCTCGAGGAAGCCGAGGTCATGGCGGATCGTCGCATTGTTCAGGTATTTACTGGCATTGCAGGAAATCATATTTTTAGTTTTAACTCGAGCGGCATGGTTGCCATTCGGGATAAAGAGGTTGGCTCTACCGATGTGGAGCGCGTACTGGAGACAGCAAAGGCCATCAATATTCCGACAGATCAACAAATTCTGCATATCTTGATTCAGGAATTCATCATCGATGGGCAGGAAGATGTTCGTGAGCCAATTGGCATGAGTGGACTGCGTTTAGAAGTAAAAGTCCACATCGTGACTGGCGCCGTGAGTGCAGCTCAAAATATTGTGAAATGCGTACGGCGTTGCGGCTTAGAGGTGAACGATTTGATCTTGCAGCCACTCGCCTCCAGTCTTGCTGTACTGACTGAAGATGAAAAAGAGCTCGGCGTAGTCTTAGTAGACATCGGTGGCGGGACAACCGACATTGCTATTTATAGTCAAGGATCGATTCGCCACACCGCTGTGATTCCGATTGCGGGCGATCAAATTACCAATGACATTGCAATGGCATTGCGTACTCCGACAGTGGAAGCGGAAGATCTCAAAATTCATTATGGAATTGCCCGCCAAGATATGGCGGATTCCACTGCCATGATCGATGTACCTGGCGTAGGTGATCGGGAGCCACGGCCCATTTCGAAGCAGGCTCTCGCTGCTGTGATTGAGCCACGGGTCGAAGAGTTATTTACCTTGGTATTAGGCGTAGTGCGCGACTCGGGGTATGAGGGCATGGTTTCTTCGGGCATCGTCCTGACGGGCGGTACTTCGCTAATGCCTGGCATGGTTGATTTAGCAGAGCAAGTGTTTTTGAAGCCCGCTCGGATTGGAACACCAGAATACCGTGGCCATCTTCACGAGGTATTAAGAAGCCCACGTTTTTCAACTGGTATTGGACTGTTAATGGAAGGTCAGGCGCAGCTGATGCGCGGTCGCCGCGTATCGCAATCCGGCTCTTTCCAAGGTACTTTTTTGCGAATGAAGGAATGGTTCGCAGGTAATTTTTAAGTTTTTTTCGTCGTCGTTAATGTAACTAAGTAACTCAGGAGGGTTTATGGAATTTGAAATGCTAGATCAAGATACGGCCGGTAAGACCATTATTAAAGTGGTTGGAGTCGGCGGCGCTGGTGGCAATGCTGTCCAGCACATGATTCGTCGCGGTGTCGATGGAGTCGAGTTCATTTGCATGAACACGGATGCAGGTGCATTGAAACGCTCTGCGGCATCGATTAATTTGCAATTGGGATCAAGTGGCCTAGGTGCAGGTGCAAAACCAGAAATTGGCGCAGCATCGGCAGAAGAAGCCCGTACTCGCATTGCGGATTCATTGCAGGGTGCACATATGGTGTTTATTACTGCTGGCATGGGCGGCGGAACGGGTACTGGGGCGGCGCCTATCGTTGCCCAAGTTGCCAAAGAAATGGGGATTTTGACCGTCGGCGTTATTAGCAAGCCATTTGATTTTGAGGGCGTTAAGCGCTTAAAAGTGGCAGAAGATGGAGCGCATGAATTAGAGGCGTATGTCGACTCCCTCATCGTTGTACTGAATGAAAAGCTGTTTGAAGTCATGGGTGAGGATGCCGAGTTTGATAAAGCTTTTGCCTGTGCCGACGATGTTTTGCATAACGCGGTTTCAGGTATTGCTGAAATCATCAATGTCCAAGGATTGATCAACGTCGACTTTGAGGATGTGAAGACGGTCATGGGCGAGCAGGGTAAGGCCATGATGGGAACTGCTACTGTTTCTGGAATGGATCGGGCTCGTTTGGCTGCCGAAGCAGCAGTAGCGTCGCCCTTATTGGAGGGGGTTGATCTGTCGGGCGCACGCGGTGTTTTGGTCAACATTACTGCTAGCCGCTCCCTTAAGTTATCCGAAACGCGTGAAGTGATGGCGGCCATTCGCGGCTATGCTGCGGACGATGCCACAGTCATTTTTGGTACGGTGTACGACGATAGTTTGGGCGATGCCCTGCGCGTCACAGTTGTAGCGACTGGCCTAAATCACCCTCAAGCCATGCAAAAAAGTCAGCCTGAAGTAATTTGGCGCAAGGCAACGGGTACGCACGATGCAATGCCTACGATGGCTGACTTAAACAGCTTTGCTCCATCCAG
>DAIPIK010000027.1:7664-10416 GCA_036770845.1 Polynucleobacter sp.
GCTTTTCTGCGTAAACAGGCCGACTGATGAATTGCTCAATACAATAGTGCTATGAGAGATGCCAGCGCAGCGCCCCTCCGGACGACGAATCCTGCGCTTGCGTTGGCTCACCCATTGATAACTATTGAATTGGAGATTTTATGATTGCAGTTGGACAAAAACTACCGAACGCTACCTTGTATGAGTTTCTGAATGAAGAAACCGAAGGCTGCGCCATTGGTCCTAATGCGTTTGAGGTAGAAAAGTTAGTTGCTGGTAAAAAAATTGTGATTTTTGCCTTGCCTGGCGCTTTCACGCCAACCTGCTCTGCACAGCACGTGCCAGGTTACGTTGCTCAGTTCGATGCCATCAAAGCAAAAGGCGTTGATGAAATTTGGTGCGTCGCAGTGAATGATCCATTTGTCATGGGCGCATGGGGACGTGATCTCAACGTGGGTAAAAAAGTACGCATGCTGGGTGACGGTAGTGCTGAGTTCACCAGCAAATTAGGTATGGAGTTTGACTTAACCAAGCGTGGACTCGGAATTCGTTCGCAGCGTTACGCCATGGTGGTAGAGAACGGCGTAGTGAAATCGCTGTCCCTCGAGGAGCCAGGTAAGTTTGAGGTAAGCGATGCTGCCTCGGTATTAAAGCAACTGTAATTCAATTACTCGTTTCATCGATTCCCCGAATTTACGAACGCGACCATGCTCAAGCAACGCACCATTGCCAATCCGATAAAAACGGTTGGCATTGGCTTGCACTCCGGGCGTAAAGCAAGCTTATCGATTAAGCCTGCACCCGTGAATTCGGGAATCCAGTTTGTCCGTATTGATTTACCTGAACCAGTTGTGATTGCGGCAGATGCCATGCTGGTTGGCGATACGCGCCTCGCATCGGTCTTACAAAAAGACGGTGTACGTGTTTCTACAGTCGAACACCTACTGTCTGCTTGTGCGGGATTAGGCTTAGATAATGTATTAATTGAGGTGGATTGCGAAGAGATTCCAATTATGGATGGCAGTGCCGCATCCTTTCTTTTCTTGCTTGAGTCTGCAGGCATTGCGGAGCAAGATGCTCCCCGTCAGTTCATGGTGATTAAGAAATCCGTTGAAGTACGGGATGGCGATAAGTTAGCCCGCCTAGACCCATTTTTCGGATTTAAGTTGGATTTCACAATTGACTTTAAGCACCCTGCTGTGGATAAAACAGGCCAGCATTGCGTGGTCGATTTTGCAGAGCATGCATACCGTAGTGAGATCGGCCGAGCACGTACATTTGGTTTTGCGCACGAGGTTGAGGCTTTGCGTGAAATTGGCCTTGCGCGCGGCGGTAGTTTAGATAATGCGATTGTTTTAGATGAGCACCGCATTCTCAATAATGAAGAATTGCGCTACGAGGATGAGTTTGTGCGCCACAAAATCCTCGATGCCATTGGCGATTTGTATTTAGCAGGACATCCGATTGTGGGGTCGTATGTTGCAAAAAAATCAGGCCATGCCTTAAATAATGCGTTGTTACGCAAATTGTTTGAAGATCCCAGTGCATTTGCAATTGAGTCGTTTGCGCTCAATAAAGCACCAGCAGCCTACACCGTAGAAAATCAGCCCCTCTTTTTTTAAGACGAACCTATTTTTGATTGCAGAAGGCGCTGGACTGCCTTGCTGAGCTCTGATTCTGGCTCCAATTTACTGAGCAAATTAAGCCATGCTGAACGGGCGACGGGATTTAGTCCCTTGGGCTTTTCCCTGGCTGGGGCTCTGGGCTGAACAGCCCACTCCGACAGAGGTAGGGCGGGCTTTAAGCTGACTTTAATTGCCGTGCAATTCTGACCATTTTTCGCTAACTCATTGATTAAGCTAGGTAAAGACTGCTGTAACCGAGCAGCAATGGTGGCATTGGGCACCATCAGCAAAAGCTCTGTAGGCTTGCCAGAGGCCCAAACGGGTTCTACTTTAGAGCCAAAGTGACCCAATTCAAGGGTTTTTAAGCAGTGTTGCAGGCAAGCCTTGAGTTTGGCCAAATCTTCCGAGCGCGCCAAAATACCGTTGATTCCCTCTGGCCCACGCAAGCAGTCTAGCCACTCTCGGGCTATCTTTGGCTTGGCAGAATAAGGGGTTTTTGGCTTTGGATTCATGGGGAAAAAGGGATTCGGGTGATAAACTCAAAGGCTTAATTTTGGTCAAAATCCCATGGCAATCGGCATTCTAAAAACTCTATTTGGCAGTCGAAATGATCGACTCTTAAAGCAATACCGCAAAGTGGTGCTCAAGGTTAATGCACTTGAGTCTACCTTGCAATCACTCGATGATGCTGCGCTCCAAGCAAAAACAGCAGAATTTAAATCACGCCTTGCTGCTGGCGAATCCTTAGATGACCTTACTGCTGAAGCATTTGCCGTAGTCCGCGAATCCAGCCGCCGCGTCATGAAAATGCGCCATTTTGATGCGCAGATTATGGGCGCCTTAGCCCTGCACCAAGGCAAGATTGCTGAAATGGGTACGGGTGAGGGCAAAACCCTGACTGCCACCTTAGCCGTTTACCTCAATGCGATTGCGGGTAAAGGTGTTCATGTGGTTACGGTCAACGATTACCTTGCGCAGCGCGATGCGGAGTGGATGGCCAAGCTCTATAACTTCTTGGGCCTTCAGGTTGGGATCAATTTGTCCCAAATGGATCACGAGGCAAAGCAAGCAGCCTACGCAGCTGATATTACCTACGGTACCAACAATGAATTTGGCTTTGATTATTTGCGTGACAACATGGTGCAAGA
>DAIPIK010000028.1:0-10302 GCA_036770845.1 Polynucleobacter sp.
AAAAAGGCCCGCAATGCGGGCCTTTTGTTTTTATGCGGCGCACACTGCGATGCGCGCATCAATACTTACTTCTTTGGTGGCGTTACAAAACCAATCGCCATATCGTCGATGTACTCTACAACCACATCGTCATTTACCTTGAATTTCTCAAGGCCTAATACCTTTTGATCTACCTTCACCGTTTGCTTCTCGCCACTTGGCAATGTCAAAACAGCAGTGCGCTTAGCGGCATCAATGCTCGTGATCTTTGCGGTGGCAACAATCACATCGGTAATTTCTTCGAATGGCTTCTTAGAGCCCTTACCAGCGATGGTAACGGTACGTGTTCCACTGACGCCTGGCTTGGCATCTTTCGGCGCAATGG
The DNA here is from genome assembly GCA_036770845.1 of Polynucleobacter sp. Classification (GTDB taxonomy): domain Bacteria; phylum Pseudomonadota; class Gammaproteobacteria; order Burkholderiales; family Burkholderiaceae; genus Polynucleobacter. The sequence continues at coordinate 365 of DAIPIK010000028.1, forward strand.
CCAATCCAACTGCCAATGCTTGGGCATACTCCACTACAAACAAATCGCCTTTCTTGACTTTTTCAAGGTCATTGATCTGCTTACCAACCGTCATGGTCGCGGTATTGCCTTTGTCATCTTTTAGGGTAACGATGCGCTTCTTCACGTCAACGGAGTCAACGGTCGAGGTGATTACAACTACCTCTGCGGCAACGGGCGCCATCGAAACGGATGAGGCCGCTGGCTTAGCGGGCGCTTGGGCAAAACTGGTGGCTGCAAATGCAGAGCAGAATGCGATAAGGGCAATTTTCTTCAAGTGAACTCCTAATGAATGAAGGATCTAAAAAAGATGGGCGCCAAGCGCTCACCAAAGGTCAGTTTACTATTCGGTAGATGGTTTTTGATCTGCGGCTGATTGCCCTTTAGTCATTGGCTCTATACGCACTAAATTGGTGCATTATTCCTCAGATGCGTGTTTTTAAGAAAAGTTCAAAATAAATCAAAGTTTTTGTTAACTTATTCAAAAGTCAGTGCGTTATTTGCCTCATAGGAGACAAATATGCGTAAAAGACTACACAAATGGGCCCAAGTAGCCCTACTGATTCGTGAAACCAAAGCATCGGGTATTCCGGCCAGCAACCTGCTTGACCCCGCATCATTGGAAATGCTGCAACGCTATGTACGCGTGATGGGCGTCCAATTTGCTGCTCAATTCATGGCCAGCCCCAGCTTTTGCCAAGAATAAGCAGGAAGAAGTGGTCGGCACTTAGCCGATAGCGCAGCAAAAGGCCCTTTCAGGGCCTTTTTTTCGTTCACCTCAGTACACTTAGATATGAACTCCTACAGCAAAACTACACCGGCAAATCATTTGCTCGATACCTTTTTAGTCGAACCTGAAACCCTACTAGCCACTTTTAAGGGGCTGGATGGTCTGATTATTGATGCCCGTTCGCCCGAAGCCTATGCTGCTGGCCATATCCCGGGGGCCATTTCCGTTTCTACCTATGATTATTTTGTGCCCAATACCAAGCCGGAAGGTATGCGTGCTTTTGCTAATCAAGCGGCACTGCTTTATGGCGCTGCTGGCATCACTATGGATACACCCTTAATAGTCTATGACGACGATACCGGGGTGCGCGTTGCCAGGGAGTGCTGGCTACTGGAATACCTCGGGCATCGTCATGTGCGATTACTGCATGGCGGCCTGAATGCATGGCAGCAGAGTGGCGGCCCCATCAGCACTACATCTACCGTAAGCACACCACAGCAGTTTGAAATCCAATACAGTAGCGCTGGTTTTGTCGCGGCTGATTCCTTGGTGGCTGACCTGAATCACCCAAAGCGTGTGGTGATTGACGTGCGCGATGAGCTGGAGCACGATGGTCTTGATCACACTGCATGTTGTGAGCGCCGTGGTCATGTACCTGGCGCAGTCTGGATTCATTGGTCTGAATTTTTAGAGCAGGGGCGCTTTAAATCAGGAGAAGCAATACGGGCTTTGTTGCACAGTCGTGGAATTAAAGATGATGATGAAACAGTGCCCTACTGCCATCGCGGAGCCCGCTCGGCTAATACGTATTGGGCGCTGCGTTTAGCTGGGTATGCGCAGGTCCGTAATTACATCGGCTCTTGGCACGAATGGTCGGCTAGGCCTGAGCTGCCGCTAGAGCATGGGCACAGGCAAAACCGCTAGACCAGGCCCACTGGAAGTTATGGCCCCCAAGGTGGCCGGTGACATCAACGCACTCCCCAATAAAGTACAGACCCGGATGCGCTTTGGCCATCATGGTTTGACCATCCAGCACCTTGGTATCAACGCCGCCGAGCATCACCTCGGCTTTTTTCCAACCTAAGGTGCCGGCAGGCTTCACGGTCCACTGCTGTAAGGCCGCTTTAAGGGCTTGCCGATCTTTTTTGCCCACCTCTGCCCACTTGCGACCGAGCAGCGACTGCTGCTGTGCAAATGCTTTGGCTAAGCGCTGCGGCAAGACCATCGCCAAGATCGTTTCCGTTTGCTTTAGGCGATTATCTGGATCCTCAAATAAGGCATCGCAATTAAACGGCTTACCTTTGACATCGTGCGCACCTAGCCAATTGACTGCGATGGATTCCCCTTCGATCCAATAACTGCTGGCTTGCAATACTGCAGGGCCTGACAAGCCTTTATGGGTTATGAGTAGGTCCTCATAAAAGTCGCCGTGTCCATAGCGCTGCGCCTTAGTGCCAGCAGCAATGCGAACCGGCACACTTAAGCCGGCGAGCTCGCTCAAGTGCGTGAATTCATCGGATGTAAAGGAGAGCGGTACCAATGCTGGGCGCACTGGCACGACAGCCAAGTCAAACTGCTTAGCAATACCCAGTGCGTAGTCGCTTGCACCAATCGCCGGCACGGGCAGTCCGCCTGTAGCCATCACGACGGATTTAGTGCGCTCTACGCCCTGATTGGTTTTAATCTCCCAGCCCCCATGCACAGACTGAATTTGCTCTACGGAGACGGGATTGCGGATGGTGACGCCACCCTGCTGGCATTCGGCAAAGAGCATCGCAATAATGTCTTTGGCAGAGTCATCGCAAAAGAGTTGGCCTTGGTGTTTTTCATGATGGGGTATGCGGTAGCGTTTTACTAGCCCAATAAAATCTGCGGAGGAATAGCGCGCTAAAGCACCCTTCACGAAATGCGGATTACAGGATAAGAAATGGGCTGGAGTGCTATTGATGTTCGTAAAATTGCAGCGACCACCGCCACTAATGCGAATCTTCTCGCCAAGCACAGCAGCATGGTCTAAGACCAATACTTTTTTGCCCAACTGACCAGCAATGCCAGCGCAGAAAAGCCCTGCCGCACCCCCTCCGACAACAATGGCATCCCATGGGGTACTCGTGCTCAATTGAGTTCGTACCACTGTGCGATGTGGTCCCAAGCTTCTTGGGCGCTGTCGACAAAATGAATTAACTGCATATCGGCTGCATCAATCACGCCATAGTCTATTAACTTTTGAAATCCCAATACATCATCCCAAAAGGACTTGCACACCAAAATAATCGGAAAGCGCTCGACCTTATTGGTTTGCATCAGCGTGACGACTTCAAATAATTCATCCAAAGATCCAAAGCCGCCCGGATAAACCACAATGCTGCGCGCGCGAATCATGAAATGCATTTTGCGCAAGGCAAAGTAATGAAAGCGTACGCTTAGGCCCGGGGTTAGGTAGGGATTGGGATTTTGTTCGCGCGGCAGGCTGATGTTAAAACCAATGGATAGGTCACCCATCTCAAAAGCGCCTCGATTTGCTGCCTCCATGATGCCGGGCCCGCCGCCAGTACAAATAACTAGCTTATCGGGATTAGCCTCTTGCTTTAAATTGTATTGCGCCACCAATCCGCCAAAGCGTCTGGCTGACTCATAAAATTGAGTACCTTTTTGGGCTTTTTCGGCGGCAGCTTGTTCGCTTGGTGTTGTTGCCTTCTGCAGCATTTCTGCGGCGCGCTCTGGACTATAAAAGCGGGTTGAACCAAAAACCACGACGGTGTTCTCGATGCCCATTTCGCGCAGCAATAAATCAGGCTTTAGTAGCTCGAGTTCAAAACGGATGCCTAGGGTTTCGCGGCGGGATAAAAAAGCATCGTCGTCGTATGCGAATTTATAAGAGTCATGCGCCTGGCTAGAGTCTGGTACAACAGCGCTAGGCTCAGAAAGCTTTGCTAAGTCAGTAATGCTAACGGGGATGGTGCGGCGGAGCGTATTGCCCATAAGCAATCCAATGCAGTCGGAATAAACCCATTGTAGTCAGATTAAAGCGATGCCACGTTTACCACCACTCGCTTTGGGAATACACTGAACCATTCATAGACGCTAAAGCGATGGGCTGATTGAACTGGATGCAGTCACGAAACAACACTCCGATACCGATCGATGCATTGGCCCTAGCCAAAAAACTGCAGCGGCTCCCGGATACCAATAAAGCGCACTCCGGAAAAGTGCTCTGCATTGGAGGAGCGATTGGCATGGCTGGCGCCCTTCTGCTCACAGCAAAATCAGCTTTGCACAGTGGTGCGGGTTACACCATGCTGTGCATGCTCGATGGGCATTCGGCGCACGCCCTTGCAGGACAACCTGAGCTCATGATTGAGAGTGCTCAGGTGAATAACCTGGCAGATGACCCCACCCTGCATCTGCAACGTATCCAGCCCAATGTCATTGCCATTGGTCCTGGACTAGGTTCCACGCCACTAGCTAAGGCATGGCTAGGCGCAGTTCTCAGAGACTATGCAGCCATATCTTCGCTGGGCGCAATTGTCTTCGATGCGGATGCGCTCAACGTAATTGCCGCGGATGAAGGCTTGGGCGCGGCTCTTCAGAACTGCAAGCTGCCCTGTATCTTGACGCCCCACCCTGGAGAGGCGGCACGCTTACTTCACAGCAGTAGCGCTGAAGTTCAAGCCGATCGCATAGCTAGCCTTACTGCATTGGTAGCCTGGAGTAAGCACATTGTGATTTTGAAAGGCCAGCACACCCTGCTTGGCTCACCTTCTGAGGAAACTCGGGTATGCCATCGCGGCAATCCGGGTTTGGCAGTTGGGGGCACGGGCGATGTTTTAACCGGACTGATCGCCTCCTTGCTAGCCCAAGGCATGGATAAGAAACTCACCCCCTGGGAGGCAGCCTGCCTTGGCGTTGAAGTGCATGCCCTTGCGGCCGATCGGTTGCTCGCCAAATTGGGTGGGCCGATTGGCATAACCCCAAGCGAATTGATCCTAGAAATAAGACAGGTACTCAACGACCTGCTATAAAAGCGGCATGTCTTTTTTTTCAAGTTCACCGCAGCGGCGCCTTTACCTTACCGGCATCCTCATGGCCGGAATGGGGTCGATCCTTTTTTCTGGTAAAGCCATCTTAATCAAGCTGGCCTATTCCTATGGAACAGACCCAGAGACCTTACTGGCATTGCGTATGATTTTTGCGCTACCCCTGTTTTGGGCCTTGTACTATTGGCAAGCGCGCAGTAAACCGATGGCACCCATATCCTGGATCGATACCATCAAAGTGTGTGGCCTCGGATTTTTAGGTTACTTCTTATCCAGTTACCTGGATTTTTTAGGGCTGCAATATATTTCGGTGGGGCTTGAGCGCATTATCTTGTACCTCACACCCACGCTCGTTTTATTGATTTCTTTTTTTGTCTTCAAGAAACAAATTTCCCGCATACAGTGGTTAGCACTCATCACCGGCTACCTTGGTGTCACATTGGTTTTTATTCAGGATGTGGCCATCCTCGGTAGCGAGGCGTGGCTGGGAATGACTCTGGTTTTTGCTAGCGCCTGCGCTTACGCAGCCTATATGATTGGCTCGGGCGAAATGGTGCGCCGAATTGGCAGTGTTCGGTTGGTTGTATTTGCGAGCTCTGCGTCGGCTGTGTGCAGCATCATCCAAATTTTGTTTTATAGCCCGAGTGCCATTTTTACCCAAGCGCCCGAAATTTATGGGCTGAGCTTAATTAATGCCAGCATCTGCACCGTCATCCCAATGACCATGATCATGGTTGCCATTAATCGGATTGGTTCACCTTTGGTGGCGCAAGCTGGCATTCTTGGGCCGATTGCCACCATTTTTATGGGCTGGTTAGTGCTCTCTGAAACGGTCAGTTTGCTCCAGCTTGGCGGTATGCTTATCGTCATCGCTGCGATGTGGTTGCTAGTCAAAAATGATCCTAGCGATAAAGCAATCCTCGCTAAATCGACTGAGGTGGATGGTCGCTGAGCGCTAGCATTTGGCAGTTGCTAAAATAAATAAAAAGGATAAAAAAATGACTGCAAGCAATCACGCTATCCCACAAAAAAATTACGAATACGTCCGTAACGCACTTCTGCAGCGTCGCGAAATTGCATTCTTAGATGTACGTGAAGAAGGTCCCCATGCAGAGGAACACCCCCTGTTTGCGGCCAACCTCCCCCTCTCTCGCATCGAATATGACGCCTATGCAAAGCTACCCAGGCGTGATGTGCCCATTGTGACCATTGATGAGGGCGAAGGTTTTGCCGAGCTGGCTGCACAACGCCTGATTGCATTGGGGTATAGCCATGTTTCGATCTTCGAAGGTGGTATTCGGGCATGGGATGCAGCGGGCGGCGAATTGTTTCGAGACGTCAATGTGCCTAGCAAGTCCTTTGGTGAGCTCGTCGAATCCAAGCGCCATACGCCATCGCTTTCAGCAGAAGAGGTAAAGCAACGGATTGATGCCAATGAAGACATGGTGGTGCTAGATGTGCGCCGCTTTGATGAATACAACACCATGAGCATTCCAACGGGAATTAGCGTTCCCGGCGCTGAGCTTGTATTGCGCGTAAAGGAAATTGCGCCGAATCCCAAAACCCAAATTATTGTGAATTGCGCTGGTAGAACGCGCAGTATTTTAGGAACCCAATCCTTAATTAATGCGGGCATTCCAAACCCAGTTCATGCCTTACGCAACGGTACGATTGGCTGGAAGCTGGCTGGGCAAAGTTTAGATGTGGGTCAAACCCGGCGCTTTACGGATGTAGGTCCCGAAACCGCATTGGAAGCTGCGCAGCGGGCTCGCTCCGTCGCCGACCGGGCTAAAGTAAAACGTGCGCAGTTAAGTGATGTGAAGGAGTGGCAACAGCAGAGTGAGCGCACTAGTTACTTTTTTGATACCCGCACCCCAGAGGAATATGAAGCAGGACACCTTCCAGGGTTTCGTTCTGTTCCAGGCGGGCAGCTCGTGCAAGAGACTGAAATGGTTGCCCCAGTACGAGGCGCTCGCATTGTTTTGGCCGACCCCAGTGGCGTTCGGGCTGACATGGCGGCATCGTGGCTAGCCCAAATGGCTTGGGATGTGTATGTGGTGGATGGCTTAAAGGCGAGTGACTTAAATGAGCGCGGCACTTGGAAAAATCCATTACCTCCTTTGCCAAAAGTAGACTACATCGATGTCGCCACACTCGTCGGACTACAAGAATCGAACGCAGAAGTACTGGTAGTTGATTTCAGTACCCATGCACTTTATATTCGCGGCCACATTCCCGGCGCATGGTTTGCCCTCCGCTCTGAATTAAGCGAGGCAGTGAAATCGATTCCAAGTGCAGCGCATTATGTACTCACCAGTACACCACCAGAGCTCGCTGTTTTCGCTGCCGCTGAAATGCAAGCTCAATCAGGGAAGCAGGTATCTGTTCTTCAAGGCGGTAATGCCGAATGGATTAAAGCCGGACATCCATTGGAGAAAGGCGAAACCCACCTCGCCTCACCTGCACGCGACCGCTATAAACGCCCCTACGAGGGAACTAATATTGGTCCAGAGGCAATGCAGGCTTACCTGGATTGGGAATTCGGTTTAGTTGCTCAACTCGGTAAGGATGGTACGCACCACTTCTGGGTCTTATAAATAAAACGCCACCCCAAGTTTAGGGTGGCGACAATTACTTTACTGATTCAAGATCAGCAACAAAGACTAAAAGCTTACGACTTCTTTTTGGCAGTCTTTTTTGCAGCCGGTTTTTTTGCGACTGCTCGTTTTGTTGATGCTTTTTTGGCTGCTGTCTTTTTGGGTACGGAAGACTTCGAGCTGCCAGCACTGCTGCGACTGGATAGGCTGCTGATATTTTTTTCAGCGGCCTCAGCTGCCTCATTGATAACGCGACGACCTTCCTTAAAAGCTTTTTCGCCAGCGCGCGACAAGTCACGCGCTACTTTAGCCAAATGCTCACCGCCAGCAGGCATTTTTTTCTCAACATCTTCAAGCCATCCAGAGAGGGATTCGCGCGCCTTCTCTAAATATTTTTCTGCCTCATCCGCAGCATCATCGCCCATCTCGCGCAGCATGCCTTTCACTTTTTTGTGATAGACGTGCAACCGTTCAGCAGCAGCTTGGGTTGCCTCTTCTTGCAAAAGCTTCAAACTCTCGAGGTCGTTCTTCGCTGCTGTTTTAGCAAAACGCAGAGCATGATCCATATTGTGTTTCAGCTCATTTGCATGGTGCTCGCTGAGTTGTTTGGCGGTGTCGAGTAATTTATGTGACAGCGCAAATAACTCTTTTGCTTTCTTTTGCTGCCACTCTTGAATGTCATGTTGGTTCATTGCAGATCCTTTCGGGGGTCGTGATTTTTATAAAGCATCACCTACCACTCTAAACCGAAACAGGAAGGCTGCCAAGCCTCGCCAATTAAAGGGACGGCAGTTTTTTGACTGCTTGCTTGGTCTGCCTACAGCGATCAGAGCAATACTTCACTTCATCCCAAACTTTTTCCCACTTTTTTCGCCAGTTAAAGGGCCTGCCACAGCAAATGCAGTCTTTGCTGGGCAGATCGCTCTTCTTACGCATTCCCATGATTAAGCCGAATTAAGTCTGTTGTACTGAAATACTGTACTTAAAGACTAGGGTAATCGGTATAGCCTTTTTCATCGCCGCCATAAAAGCTAGCTCGGTCGTACGGATTGAGTGCCGCATTTTGCGCAAAGCGCTCCGCTAAATCCGGATTGGCGATGTAAATTCGGCCGTAAGCAATGGCATCAGCAAGGCCTGCTTCCAATGCCGCTTCGCCTGATTCTTTAGTGTATCCACCCGCACTGATGAACTTGCCATGAAACGCCTTACGAAACAGCGCCGATGCATTGGGCGCATTCGCATCAACCTTGTCGTTACCGCCGGCAGTGGTGGCACGCGGCTCGATCATGTGCAGGTAGGCTAGGCCCAATGGATTGAGCTTGTTGATTACAGCGGTAAAGAGAGTCAATGGATCGCTATCGGCAATGTCATTGAAACTGCCATAGGGTGATAAACGAACACCAATCCGGTCATATGAAAAAACTTCGCTGACAGTTGCCAATACCTCGCTCAATAAGCGCAGGCGATTTTCAACCGAGCCGCCATATTGATCACTGCGTTGATTGGTTTTGTCTTGCAAGAATTGATCCAGTAAATAGCCATTGGCCGCATGCACTTCAATGCCATCAAATCCTGCTTTTTTAGCATTGAGCGCCGCAGTACGAAAATCAAGCAGTAACTGTGCGATATCCGCTTCGCTCATGGCTTTTGGGGTTTCATATTCGTGCAACTGCCAATCGGCGCCGTAGGTTTTGCCAGCGGGCGCTATTGCCGAAGGGGCGACAGGCAAGCCCTCGCTGGCGTGCAAGGATGAATGGGAAATGCGGCCAACATGCCAGAGTTGCGACACAATCAAACCGCCTTTGGCGTGAACTGCCGCAACAATGTCTTTCCAAGCCTGCGTTTGCGCTTCGGAATAAATGCCGGGCGTAGCTGGGTACCCTTTACCCAAAGGAGAAATTTGAGTTGCTTCGGTGATGATCATGCCGGCGCTCGCGCGCTGACTGTAATAGGTCTTGGCCAGCGGACTCGGCACATCGCCTTCAATAGCGCGCATGCGCGTCAGTGGCGCCATCACCAGGCGATTCTTGAGCGCCATGGCCCCAAGCGAAACTGGGGTAAGAAGTTCTAAGTGGGTCGACATGCGTACTTCCTTTGTATAAATGAATAAAACAAACAAAGCTGATCGTAACAAGAATGCTGCTTGTCTGCATACCGCAACAAAGACCCGTATTTAAGGGTACTCCATTTAAGCCATGTATTCTGTATGCCTAAATGGCATTTCGGGCTAAGAATAAGGGGATGAATATGAAAACGTGGCAATGCATTGTGTGTGGATTTATATACGACGAAGCCAAAGGCCTTCCAGAAGATGGAATTGCGCCAGGTACCGTGTGGACCGATGTTCCAGCAAACTGGGAATGCCCCGATTGCGGCGTCTCCAAATCCGATTTTGAAATGGTGCAAATTTAAATCGCACTTCTTTTTAATGCACCGCCATGCTATTTATTAAAGGAATACCGCTTTGAGCGAACACCAAAACCAATCCCGGCCGATTGTCATTATTGGCAGCGGATTAGCTGGCTATACCGTCATTCGCGAATTGCGTAAGATCGA
>DAIPIK010000029.1:0-10262 GCA_036770845.1 Polynucleobacter sp.
GATGGTGTATTGACCACCTGCGCAATCAGCATCCGAAAGCTATTCGAGCCAAGGTCAACGGCAGCAACGTAGCCATCAGTGGGGGTTGTTAAGGTGTCTGCTTTCAATTGAATTGGGCTTTAAATGAAGGTATTTCCATAAACAGTTCAGGTCTATTGTATGCAATCCAAATGACACATTACTGAAATATAAAGGTGGCATAACATAGTCTATTCATGACAAAAATGGCCATTCCCCTTCTGAATCGAGAAATCGGTATTTTGGAATTCAATTCCCGAGTACTGGCTCAGGCTGAGGACTCCAGTAACCCCCTCTTGGAGCGTTTGCGCTTTTTGGGGATTGTGTCGAGCAACCTAGATGAATTCTTTGAGGTGCGTGTTGCCGGGCTCAAGGAGCAATTGCAAACCGATCCAAAAAAAATCGAAGCCGATGGTCTCAGCATCTTGGAGACATACGACAAAGTAACGGAATATGCCCACACATTAGTTGCACGGCAATACGCGGTATTTAATGACACCATTCAGCCGCAATTAGAACAGGCTGGAATACGATTTATATTCGCCCAGGACTGGACACCAGAACAAGAAAGGTGGGCGCACGGCATCTTTCGCACTGAATTACTTCCGCTACTAACGCCAATTGCGCTTGATCCAGCCCATCCATTTCCGAAAGTTGCCAATAAGAGCTTAAATTTTATTGTCTCCTTGGATGGCAAGGATGCATTTGGCAGGCGGGCTCGCCTTGCTGTTGTGCAAGCGCCGCGCGCTCTGCCGCGTGTCATTCAGATGCCAAAACACCTTGCCAAGTCTGATTATGGCTTTGTACTCCTCTCTTCCTTTGTTCAAAAGTTTGTAGGTAGTCTGTTCCCGGGTTTAAGTATTGTGGAGTGCCACCCGTTTCGCGTAACGCGCAATTCTGAACTATTTGTTTCAGATGATGACGTTACCGATTTGCGCAAAGCCCTACAAGGTGAATTACCAACCCGCCACCTGGGTGATGCCGTACGCCTAGAAACATCGATCGAGACGCCCCACGCGCTGGTGGAACGGCTACGCAAGGAGAATGGTCTTGGGCCACAAGATTGCTACCGCATAGATGGTCCAGTCAATTTACTTCGTCTGTCACAGGTACCCGATCTAGTCGATAAGCCCGAGCTCAAATTTGCCCTGTACCGCCCCAAAGCTTCCGTTGGCTTAACTAAGCCAGGTCAGCAAGACTCTACTGATCCAGACGATTCCATCATTGAAAAAATTCGCCAAGGCGATATCTTATTGCACCACCCCTATGAGAGCTTTGAGCCTGTATTACAGCTATTGCGCGAAGCATCCAATGATCCGGCTGTATTGGCCATTAAACAAACGGTTTACCGAACGGGTGATGATTCCCCAGTCATGGATGCCCTGATTCAGGCGGCGCGCAATGGTAAAGAAGTAACGGTTGTATTGGAATTGTTTGCTCGATTTGATGAACAAACTAACATTAACTGGGCAGCTAAATTAGAGAGTGTTGGCGCCCATGTGGTGTATGGCGTAGTTGGTCATAAATGCCATGCCAAAATGCTACTGGTGGTTCGGCGAGAGAAAATAGCCGGCAAGAAAAACAAGTCACAACTGGTTCGCTACGTGCATTTGGGTACCGGAAACTACCATCCAAAAACAGCTAAGCTCTATACCGATTTTGGTCTCATGACTTGTGATGAGTCCATTACCAATGATGTGCATCTTGTGTTTCAGCAGCTCACTGGTACCGCCTTGCACCTGGAAACCCGTGAGCTATGGGAGTCGCCCTTCACTCTGCTGGATGAGCTGGTTGCACACATTCGCGCCGAAGCAAAAGCTGCTAAATCCGGAAAAAAGTCGCTTATCATCGCCAAAATGAATGCCTTGCTCGAACCAACCATCATTGCAGAGCTCTATAAGGCATCGCAAGCAGGCGTTAAGATTCAACTGATTGTGCGCGGCGTTTGCGCCCTGCAACCTGGGGTCAAAGGCCTGTCAGACAACATAACCGTCCGCTCCATTATTGGCAGGTTCTTAGAGCACCACCGCATCTGCTATTTTTATGCGAACGGAAAAGAATCTGTACACCTCTCCAGTGCGGACTGGATGGATCGGAACTTGTTGCGACGGGTGGAGGTCGCTTTTCCGGTAAAAGATCGGTTACTAAAAAAACGGGTTGTCCTAGAGGGTCTAAAGTTGTTACTCAAAGACAATGCAACCGCATGGAAAATGAATTCCGATGGTAGCTATCAGCAAGTGAAGCCCAGGACAAATCAGACTCCCGTAATTGCGCAGTTAGAACTGATTAAGCAATTCGCTCCGAAGGGAAAAGCAAAGTAAATTGACTGCCGCTACCCGGCACACTCTCAATCAAGAGCTGAGCCTGATGCCGACTGGCAATGTGCTTCACAATCGCTAAGCCCAGTCCGGTGCCGCCCGTATCGCGCGAGCGACTGCGATCAACGCGGTAAAAACGCTCGGTTAAACGAGGTAAATGTTCAGCACTAATACCGGGGCCGGTGTCCCGGACCGAAAAAACGCCCTGCCCATTGGAATTAACACCCCACTGCACCATGATCTCTCCACCGTCGGGCGTATAGCGAATCGCATTCGAGATCAAATTACCAAAGGCCGACATTAACTCATGCTCATTACCCAAGAGTAATTGGGTCGACCCTGCTTCAAAACGGATTTGGTGGGCACCCTGCGACAAGGCCTCGGCATCGTTTCTGAGCAATGGAAATGCAGATTCAACTATGTTCACGGAGTCTTGCAATACAGGCAAGGAATTGGCCTCTAGATTGGCCAAGGTGAGCAAATCCTCAACTAAGCTTTTCATGCGCCTACCTTGGGCCATCATCAGTTCAAGGTACTCTGCTTTTTGGGATGGCGTCAAATCAATCGTCTGGACTGTTTCTAAAAAGCCCATCATTACGGTAAGTGGCGTACGCATTTCATGGGACACATTGGCCACGAAGTCACGGCGCATGGCCTCTGCTTTGTATAAATCCGTTACGTCTTGGGCCAATAGTAAGCGCCTATTATCCGCAAACGGAAATGCCTGAATTCGAAGGCTTAAGTTGGAGCCAGGACCCATTTTTTCAATCACCAAAGGCTCTTCAAAGTCGCGCGCACTAAGATATTGAATAAATTCAGGATGGCGAAACAAATAATTGATTCGCTGCATCGCATCGCGCTTGAAGTTCAGCCCAAAAAAACGTTCGGCAATCGCATTGCACCACTCAATTTGATCTTGGTTGTCTAGCATGACAATACCGTTAGGTGAAGCCTGAAAGGCCTCAATAAACCGTTGGTGCTGACGCTCGACCTCAAAAATGCGTTGCTTGATTGCCTTGACATAACGCTGCAAACGAAAAAAGAGATCCTCCAGAAATCCGCTGGCCGCCGGCAGACTCTCTAATTCATCGGCTAGCACGTATTTTTTAAGGGTAGAGAGCTTGAGGTAGAAATACCCTAGTGGAATAGCTAGAACAGCGAGGGCAATGCTAAGCGCAATCCAATGCCCCCATGCCGACAAGGTAAGCGAATACAACGCAAAGGAACAAGTTAAGAGTACAAAAAGGCGGGTAATGGCAGCAAACATAGCGTTATCTTAGAGCATACCCAATAGCGCACAACAAAGCGCTGCCTATGCGCCGTTAAAGCTATGTATTTACTGGGTTCTTCGTAATTCGGTAGCCACTACCGCGGACCGTCTCTACGTAATGATCACAGGCAAAGGGGGCTAAAGCAGCGCGTAAACGCTTAATGTGAACGTCGACCGTACGCTCTTCGATATAAACCTCATTGCCCCACACATTATCTAAAAGGTGGGTTCGCGAATGTACTCGCTCTGGATTAGCCATCAAGAACTGCATTAAACGAAACTCGGTAGGCCCCAAAGCAAGCGCCTTGCTGCTGTTATCTGAAATGCGAATGCTTAGTCGGTGGGCTACTGGATCCAGTTGCATTGGCCCGAGTACCAAAGCCTTCTCCTCGACCACCTCAAAGACATGGCGCCGCAATAAGGCTTTAACACGCGCCACAAGCTCCTTTGGGGAGAACGGCTTAGTGACGTAATCATCCGCACCAGCATCCAGGCCTAAGACTTTGTCCGCCTCTTCACCTTTGGCGGTTAGCATCAGAATCGGAATGGCTTGCGTTGATGGATTTGACCTGAGCTCACGGGCAAACTGAACGCCCGATTTGCCGGGCATCATCCAATCCAAAATGACCAAATCGGGCATAGAATTGCGTAGCAGTATTAAGGCCTCATCAGCCTGCAAAGCCCGCGATACAGTGTATCCAGCATGCGTTAAATTGATTGCGATGAGCTCGGCAATCGACGGCTCATCTTCAACAACCAGAATATGCTGAGGCATAAATCTTATTTATGGGCTTCGCGAATTAAATCGTCTTGCGGCACATGCCGTACATCGGCGCCCTTCACAATGTAGATCACAAACTCTGCAATATTCTTAGCGTGATCGCCAATGCGTTCAATGGCCTTAGCAATAAAGAGCAGGTCCAGGCCAGTCGAAATCATCTTCGGGTCTTCGGCCATATACGTAATTAACTTCCGCACAAAGCCACGAAATTCCTCATCGATCTGCTTATCATCCTGCACCACTTTAACTGCAGCAACCGCATCTAAGCGAGCAAAGCAATCTAAGCTTTGGCGTAGTAAATCAATTGCCATCTGACCAGACAATTTAATCTCTGCAGCATTAATCTTGAAGTTTCCGGCTTCATTAATAATGCGACGGGTTCGTTTGGCTACGCGCTCAGCCTCATCCCCTGCTCTTTCTAAATTCGTAATGGCCTTGGATATCGCCATTACCAAGCGCAAGTCGCGTGCTGTAGGTTGACGCCGTGCAATCAGCTCAACGCAAGCCGAGTCAATTTCAACCTCAAGGGAATTAACGGTCTTTTCACGCTCAACGACTTGATTGCATAAATCTAAATTCATTTCTGAAAAAGCGCGCATGGCAATATCGATTTGCTGCTCTACCACACCGCCCATTTGCAATAACTTAGCGCATAAGGAGTTAAGGTCCTCGTCAAATTGCGATGATAAGTGTTTATCTTGCATATGATCTCCTGATTAGCCGAAACGGCCAGTAATGTAGTCTTCGGTTTCTTTGCGTTTAGGCTTAATGAAAATTTCATCGGTCTTGCCGTATTCCATTAATTCACCCAAATACATGTATGCCGTGAAGTCCGATACACGCGCTGCCTGTTGCATATTGTGCGTCACGATGGCGATGGTGTAATCTTTTTTTAGTTCGTTAATCAACTCTTCGATCTTTGCCGTTGAAATTGGATCCAGCGCTGATGTTGGTTCATCGAGCAACAGCACTGATGGCTTAACGGCCACACTTCGCGCAATGCACAAACGCTGCTGCTGTCCGCCGGAAAGGGACAGGCCACTCTGATTCAGCTTGTCTTTTGCCTCATTCCACAGTGCTGCCTTACTAAGGGCCCACTCCACTCGCTCATCCATTTCTGCTTTAGACAGGCGCTCATACAGACGCACACCAAAGGCAATGTTTTCATAAATCGACATTGGAAATGGGGTTGGTTTCTGAAAAACCATACCAATCCGTGAGCGCAGTAAATTCACATCGCTGTCTTGAGCAAGGATGTTCTCGCCATAGAAGCTAATCTGACCTTCTGCACGCTGGCCTGGATACAGGTCATACATCCGATTTAATGTGCGCAATAAAGTCGACTTACCGCAACCGGATGGGCCGATAAATGCGGTAACTTTCTTCTCAATGATGTCGAGATTAATGTCTTTTAGGCCTTGAAAGCTGCCATAAAAGAAATTCAGGTCCCGAATTTCAAGGGCATTGACTGGAGCTGCCGCGTCGGCACGCTCTGCCACAGCTGCATCAGCCGCGGCCGAGCCTGCATGCATTACTGTTCTCATCATGTTCATACTTTTACCTTTTCACGAAACACTACTCGAGCCAATATATTGAGGCCCAATACAGCAAATGTAATCAAGAGTGCGCCACCCCATGCCAAGTTGATCCAGTTGTCATATGGGCTCATAGCAAACTGGAAAATCACCACCGGCAAGTTCGCCATGGGTGCATTCATATTGGTGGAGAAGAATTGGTTATTCAGTGCTGTAAACAAGAGTGGCGCAGTTTCCCCGCTAACGCGAGCGAGCGCCAATAAAATGCCGGTAATCACTCCACTCTTGGCTGCCGTTAGCGTAATGCTCAGTGCTACCTTCCACTTTGGTGCCCCCAAAGCGTATGCCGCCTCCCTGAGGGTCAAAGGCACTAAACGCAACATGTTTTCAGTGGTACGCACCACCACCGGAATTGCAATTAGGGATAAAGCGATCGTACCTGCCCATCCTGAGAAGTGCTTTACTTGATAGACCACGATGGCATACACAAACAAACCCACCACGATGGATGGCGCTGACAGCATAATGTCGGTCACAAAGCGGGTCACCTCGGCAAAACGGCTCTTATTGCCATACTCCGAGAGATAAATGCCCGCCAAAATACCAATTGGCGTACTAATAAAAGTACAAGCACCTACGATCATCAAGCTACCGACAATCGGATTGGCCAATCCACCGCCTTCGGTGCCTGGCGCCGGAGTACTCTGAAAGAAAAGCGAAGGACTGATTGCGGCAAAGCCTTTATAGAGCAGTACCGATAAAATCCAGAACAGGAAAATCATTCCAATGCTCATTGCAATCAGCGATAAAGTTAGGCCAATTGCATTAACCCGCTTGCGCTTCTTAAACAGCTCCCTGTCCATGCCTTTCGTAATGGCCGAACCGTTGTTGAATTGAGCATTACTCATTAGGTCTTTACTCCTTGATTGGCTTCCATGCGCATCAGCATGATTTTTGCCAGCGATAGCACAATAAACGTGATCGCAAAAAGCGCTAATCCCAATAGAAATAGCGAGGAATAATGAGCGCCAATTTCTGCCTCACCAAACTCGTTAGCCAAGGTAGAGGCGATCGAATTTCCTGGCGCAAATAAAGATGCCTTGAGCTTATGGGCGTTACCAATCACAAAGGTAACCGCCATGGTTTCACCTAGCGCCCGGCCTAAGCCAAGCATGATGCCGCCAATCACACCCGTTTTGGTGTAGGGTAAGACTACGTTGCGTACCACCTCCCAGGTGGTGCAACCGATGCCGTAAGCAGACTCTTTTAAGACAGGCGGGACAATTTCAAATACATCCCGCATCACCGAAGCAATGAACGGCAGAATCATCATCGCCAAAATCAGGCCAGCGCAGAGAATGCCGATGCCATTAAACGCCCCGGAGAATAGGATCCCAAGGCCTGGTATCTGACCTAGGGTGGCCGCCAAAGCAGGCTGAATGTAATCCGCAAATAATGGAGCAAAAATAAAGAGGCCAAACATGCCATAAATAATCGAGGGCACGGCAGCTAAAATTTCAATGGCAGTTCCAAGCGTACGACGCAGGCTCTTAGGACAAATTTCAGTCAAGAATACCGCAATACCAAAACTAAGTGGCACCGCTATAAGCAGAGCAATGACTGAGGTAATTAGCGTTCCATAGATAGCAATTGCGCCACCGAACTCACCGTTAATAATGTCCCACTCTACAGTGGTAAAAAATCCAAAACCAAATTTTTGAAATGCGGGATAGGCGTTAACAACGAGGGAAGCAATGATGCCGAGTAAGGCTAACAAAACCGATAGCGCAAAAAATTGCGTTACTAAATAAAAGAGTTTATCGAGCACACGCTGACGTTTAGCAATTCCAATTGCTTGCGTGCTAACGAGGCCAGCTGAAACTAAATTTTTCATAAATCGGCTACCTTCAATGGACTACTTCCGATGTGCAGCAAAAAACTTCCTGAACTTACCAAACAATTACCCCACCGAGGCGGGGTAATTGCTCATACAACTGTAATGTTACTTGTTTTGAATCTGAGTCCAAACGTTCTTACGAATGTAGTCGATCGTTGATGCTGGCATGGGCACATAATCCAAATCAATCGCCATTTTGCCGCCTTCTTTAAAGGCATAGTCAAAGAATTTGATCACTTCAGCAGAAGTTGCCTTGTTCGTTGGTTGCTTGTACATCAGAATGAACGAGGCGCCGGTGATTGGGAATGACTTAGCACCTGGAGCGTCGGTAATGAATGTACCCATTCCTGGAATCTTTGCCCAATCGGTTCCAGCTGCAGCAGCCGCGAACGTGGTGTCATCAGCAACAACAAACTGACCATCTTTATTCTTTAACTGCACGGTAGTCATATTGTTTTTCTTCGCATAGGCATACTCAACATAGCCAATCGAATTTTTCACACGAGAAACGTTTGCAGCAACACCTTCATTGCCTTTGCCGCCAACCGAAGAAGCTGCAGGCCACTTTACCGCTGCGCCAGCACCAACCGCGCTCTTCCACTCGCCGCTTACTTTTGCTAAGTAGTCGGTGAAAATAGCGGTTGTACCGGAACCGTCCGCACGGTGAACTACAGTAATCTCGCCTGCTGGAATGTTGAGGCCTGGGTTGAGCAACGCAATGCGCTTGTCATTCCAGTTTGTAATCGTGCCCTGGAAAATATCAGCCAAGACGACACCGTCTAATTTGAGCTGATTTGGCTTGAGGCCTTGAACGTTAATGATCGGAACTACGCCACCAATAATGGCTGGAAATTGGACCATGCCGTCTTTTTCGAGGTCTTCGAACTTAACTGGGTTGTCGGTAGCACCGAAATCAACCGTCTTGGCTTTAATCTGTTTAATACCACCAGAAGAACCAATGGACTGGTAGTTCATGCCATTGCCAGTACGGGCTTTGTAGGCTTCAGCCCATTTGGCATAAATTGGGAATGGGAATGTCGCGCCAGCACCAGTGATATCGGCAGCCATTGCAACCGGGGCAAAGCCCGCAGTCGAAATCGAAAGGGCAGCTACAGTGAGCGCCTTTTTCAGTGTCAATTTCATTTCATTGTCCTTTAATAGAGTTACCGCATAGCGCGATGACTGAACAATAGAGGGGCAATGTGACGGCTTTGTGACACCTGGATTTATGGTAAAAAAACCATATAAAACAATGCTTTAAATTAAATAATTCTTATACGGGTATGGTTGCGGCAATGGTTTTAGCGCAGTTTTTTGCCTGCTCAAGCTCTTTTGCCTCCACCATCACGCGCAGAACCGGCTCGGTACCCGAGGCCCGAATCAATACCCTGCCGGCATTGCCGAGCTGGGCAGTAATGGAATTAACTGCCTCAACCACCTTGGAATCAGCTTGCCAATCGTAGCCAGGAGCCACTTTGACGTTCAGTAAGACCTGAGGAAAGACATTGACCCCATGCAGCAGCTCAGCCAAGGATTTGCCTTGTTTGCGCATCGCTGCTAATACTTGTAAGGCGGCAACCGTGCCATCCCCAGTGGAATGTTGATCCAGGCAAAGCAGGTGGCCGGAGCCCTCGCCGCCCAATGTCCATTGGTGCTTTTTTAGCTGCTCTAAAACGTATCGATCACCTACATTCGCGCGCTCAAATTGCAAGCCAAGGGCTTTAATGGCTTGTTCAATTGCGGCATTGGTCATTAGGGTGCCTACCACTCCACCTAATTGCAGTCCTCGATCTACCCGGTCTTTTGCCAGAACGTACAAGAGTTCATCGCCATTAAAGAGACGGCCCGTGCTATCCACCATTTGCAAGCGATCGGCATCACCATCGAGGGCAATGCCCAGATCGGCTTGGTGCTCTTTGACTTTGGCAACGAGTGCTGCTGGGGCAGTTGCGCCGCAGCCATCGTTAATATTGCGGCCGTTGGGCTCAACCCCGATGGAAATCACTTCTGCACCGAGTTCATGAAACACATTCGGAGCTGATTGATAGGCAGCGCCGTTGGCGCAATCCACAACCATTTTCAAGCCACGCAAATTGAGTGTGGCAGGGAAGGTGGATTTACAAAACTCGATATAACGACCAGTAGCGTCGTCTAAGCGGAAGGCTTTACCAAGGTACTTCGAGCTCACACAACCCAGGGGCTGATCTAAAGCGGCCTCTATCGCTAACTCCGATGCATCCGATAATTTATCGCCCTCGGGTGAGAAAAATTTAATGCCGTTGTCTTGGTATGGATTATGTGATGCCGAAATGACTACGCCTGCCGAGAGTCGCAATGCTTTAGTGAGGTAGGCCACGCCCGGTGTTGGCATGGGACCGCAGAGCATGACATCGACACCCGCAGCAGAAAAACCAGACTCCAGTGCGGCCTCTAATAAGTAGCC